>JAGNPF010000349.1 GCA_017989775.1 Flavobacterium sp. | reverse complement strand
ACGGACGATTCAAAAAGTTTGATCAATAGGTCGTCGTACTTGGATTTGGTGGATTTGGTTTTCAGCGCCAGCGAAACGATGCTGGTGATGGCTTCTTCTATTTTTTTTAAATATTTTTCGGGAATTTTGCCGTGAATCAAGTATTGGCGAAAAGCCAAAACATCTATGAAAAGCAGCGCATTGGTGACAATGTGCGAAAAGTTTTTGCTAATGATGTCGATATTGGTTTGGACGCGGCTGTCGATTATTTTTTCCAAGGCTACCGAAGCGGAGTCGTCTGGCAATATTTTTTTGAACAGGCTAAACCCTTGTGGATTCATTTCGTTGTAAAAAGCGACCGCTTTCGAAATAAATTTTTCGTGATTGTTTTCAGTAGCGGTCAATTCATAAACGCCGTACAAAGTGTTTAGCAGTGCCACTTTTGAAATTTCGTTCTGGAACCAGCCTTTTTGGGCAATTTCGAAAGGCGTGTCAAATGAAACGATGTGCCCGTAAATAAAGCCTGTCGCTCTTACTTTTTTGTAAAAAATATTCGGGTGTAATTCAGCAGGAAGCAAAGAGTTTTTTTGCTTCAAGAAAAATTTGTCTATCCAACCGGGTGCTGAAGGGTTAATCATTACTTTGTTTTGTGTTGCAAAACTATGCCTTTTTATGGGTTTGTTTAAAAATTATTCTCTTGATTTTTTGTTTTCCTGGCAAAGATTGATGATTTGGATTATCCTATTGTTTCGAGTTTCGGCTCTTTTGGCTTGATTTAGCCAATACAGATAACTTTTTCGATAGGAACTAGCGAAGTTTTGATAATTTGCAAAAGCAATTTCATTTTGTTCAAAAGCCGCTTTCAAATCATTGGGAACAATTAAATCTTCAACCTCGTCCAATGAATTCCAGGAACCGTTTTGTTTGGCAATTTCAATTTTGGCCAAGCCACTTTCGTGAACGAGATTTTCCTTGAGGAGTTTTTCGATATAGGTTTTGTTGAGTTTGCTCCAAACACTTTTGTCTTTTCTTGGCGAGAACACTTGTTTGCGGCGTTCATCATCTATTTTTTTTACTGTCGAATCAATCCAGCCGTAACAAATGGCCACTTGAACGGCTTCTTCCCAGCGCATGCTTTCCAATTCGCTTCCCACTTTGTGAAAAATCAAGCAAACTCCAGTGGATTTGTCGTGGTTTTTGTGTAGCCATTCGCGCCATTCTTGGGCATTTTTAAAATAATGATGCTCTTTTTTGTCCAAAACGATGGTGTTTATTTGGTACAAATTTGATTCGCCCGTTCGTCCGGAATAAAAATCGGGATTCGGGTCACGAATTTGCACGAATTCTATTTGCTGAATTTGTATAGTATTTCACTTCAGAATTTGTGTCAATTCGTGCAATTCGTGTCGAATTTTTGTTGGTTTGAAAGCTGGGTAAACTACTTGATAATTGCTGAACATGCCACTCTGGCACCTGCATTTCCGGCAGGTTGGGAGGTGAAATCATCTGCGCCTTGGTGCACGATCAGTCCTTTTCCAAGAATGTTTTTGGTTTCGTCTTCGCCGCCAATAGACCATTCGTCGGTAGTCATCGTGATGGTTCCATTGCCTTTTTCATCAGCCACGAAATTGCCTATGTCGCCTCTGTGGTATTCGCCAACGCCCCATTTTCCGTGTTTCTTGAAGGTGGGATTCCAGTGTCCTCCAGCAGAACTGCCGTCAGCGGCGGTACAATCCGATTTTTCGTGAATGTGGATGGCGTGAATTCCGGGTGTCAAGCCCGATAATTTGGCCACGAAAGTCACTTTGCCTTTTTTTTCCGTGAAAGTGGCTGTTCCCGTTACGGCACTGTTGCTTTTGGATTCGAAAGTGAGGCTCAAAGTCTTGGAATCACTGGAATTGCTCTTTGTTTTGCATCCAATAAGAACGGCTATCAACAAGGCAGCGGAGAAAATTATTTTTTTCATTGTTTTTAGTTTAGATTGTTTCTACAATATTAGGCAATATAAAAATATAAATAACTAAAGTTATCTTAAAATCGAATTTGCCCAGTTGTGGGGTCTATCTCTATTTGTGACCATTTTAAATTTTGACAGAAATAGCTTTCTCCTTTCGCAAGTTGGTGACTTCCTGCCATATCTTCTTTTGAGTAAAATACTACTCTGTTTAAATCAACATCGTGTTTATTCTTTTGATTTTTTGTTTGCTTTTTTTGTTTTGATGATTGCTAACTAGCAAACTTCATCAATCCCAAATATACTCATTTTACACCACCTAAAACAAATCCTACAATTATTTTTTTGGTGAATTCTATGTTTTTTTCGACCATTGTAACACTTGTTACTGAACAAAAAATACTGCCAATATATCTTTGCCCCATAATCAAGAACAAATCTATTATGAGGAAAATAAATTTACTATTGCTAATTGGAGCGCTTTCTGTTTCGGCTTTGGGTTTTGGGCAAGATACCTTGACCATTTCCAAAAAAGACATCGGACAAAAAGCCAAGGACAAAAACCTGCAACTCCAGATTGCGAATCAGGCCTTCAAATCAGCACAAGCCGATTACCGACAATCCAATGCCTTGTTTTTGCCGAGCATCACGGCATCGCACACCGCGATTTCAACGACAAATCCCTTGATGGCTTTTGGGTCGAAATTGAATCAGGAAGTGTTGACAGCCTCGGATTTTAATCCTGCCTTGTTGAATGATCCTGCCGTAACCCAAAATTACGCCACTAAAATTGAGGTCTTGCAACCGTTGATCAACGTGGATGGTTTGTACGGACGACAAGCCGCCAAGTCCAAAATGGAAGCCTTTCAATTGCAAACCGAACGCACGGGAGAATATTTGGCTCTCGAAGTCAATAAATCTTTTAT
>JAGNPF010000348.1 GCA_017989775.1 Flavobacterium sp. | reverse complement strand
GATGAGCTGGGAAGAGTTTCAGGTTTGGAAGTGGGTGTTCGCGGAGGAATTGTCGTGAACAACAAAATGCAAACGTCTGACCCCAGTATTTTTGCCATTGGCGAGGTGGCGCTTTACAACCACATGATCTATGGTTTGGTGGCGCCGGGATATGAAATGGCCGATGTGGCTGCCGAACAAATTCTGGGCAACGACAAATTGATGAGGGAAACCATCGACATGTCGACACAATTGAAATTGATTGGTGTTGAAGTGGCCAGTTTTGGAGATCCATTTATAGAAAACGACGAAGTAACCGCCATTGTTTTTGAAAACAAATTCAGCGGAATTTACAAAAGAATCAATGTTACCAAAGACGGAAAAACACTTTTGGGTGGAATCTTGGTAGGCGATTCATCAGATTATAACGGATTGTTCCAAATTTACAGTAATGCTATGGCGTTGCCTCCAAACCCGGAAGACTTGATTTTGGGTTCAAGAGGAGGAGAAGCTTCTTCTTTTGGAAGTGCTTCTGATTTGCCGGATTCTGCCGTAATTTGTTCTTGTGAAAATGTGACCAAAGGTGCCATTTGCTGTTCAATTATTGACGGAACTGCCAGTACATTTGGTGATGTGGTAAAACTAACCAAGGCTACTTCAGGTTGTGGTGGTTGTAAACCAATGGTGGTTGATTTGGTGAAAGCCGCCCAGAAATCAATTGGCAAGGAAGTGAAAGAAAGCATTTGCGAGCACTTTAATTACACCAGACAAGAGTTATTCGATATTGTAAAAATCAACAAATACACCAATTTTTACGATGTAATTGATCATCACGGAAATGGCGATGGATGCGAGATTTGTAAACCAGTTGTGGCATCTGTTTTCTCAAGTCTTTATAACGATACGGCAAACAAACACGTTACCACTCAAGATACCAATGATAGATATTTGGGCAACATTCAAAGAAATGGAACCTATTCTGTAGTGCCGAGAATTGCCGGTGGTGAGATAACTCCAGAGAAATTAATTGTCATCGGCGAAGTGGCTAAGCAATTCGATTTATATACTAAAATAACGGGTGCTCAACGTCTTGATTTGTTTGGAGCCCAGTTAAATGATTTGCCGGCCATTTGGAAAATATTGATTGACAATGGTTTTGAAACCGGACACGCTTATGGTAAATCATTGAGAGCTGTTAAAAGTTGTGTGGGTAATGCTTGGTGTCGTTATGGTATGGACGATAGTGTTGGATTTGCCATTGAATTGGAAAATCGTTACAAAGGAATTCGTGCTCCTCATAAGATTAAAGGCGGAGTTTCGGCTTGTATCAGGGAATGTGCCGAGGCAAGAGGAAAAGATTTTGGATTGATTGCCGTTGAAGGAGGTTGGAATCTTTACATCTGTGGAAACGGTGGAGCAAATCCTAAGCATGCTGTCTTATTGGCAGAAGCCGTTGATAAAGAAACGGTGCTTAAATATATGGATCGTTTCCTAATGTTTTATATACGAACTGCCGGGCCTTTAGTTCGAACTTCCACTTGGTTAGAAAAATTAGATGGCGGATTGGATTATCTAAAAGAGGTTATCATTTTTGACCGTATTGGAATTTGTGAAACATTGGATTCTGAAATGGCTTCTTTGGTAAATAGTTATGAATGCGAGTGGAAACAAGTTCTTGAAAAACCAAGATTGACGAAACGTTTCAGTCACTTCGTGAATTCGGACGAGAAAGACGACAACATCGAATACGTGGGATTAAGAGACCAAAAAATGCCTAAACCTTGGTAATAAATTAATTAATAAAATTCTTTCCAAAACTACTTCAACACTTTTAGGATCTTTCGCAATCATAAAAAAAGTTGAAGTAGGGGAAAGATATCAAATACATAAAATCATGGAAAACATAGTAAGCCAATACAAATCAGTAGCCGTAGAAGATGTAAACGTTTGGTTCAAAGCCGGAACCTTGAAAGACTTTCCAAGCAACAGGGGAGGATGCATCAAATACAAAGACAAACAAATTGCCGTTTTCAATTTCGAAAGAAGAAACGAATGGTACGCTTGCCAAAATGCCTGTCCACACAAAATGGAAATGGTTTTGTCGAGAGGAATGACCGGATCGGCGGATGGAGTGCCCAAAATTGCCTGTCCAATGCACAAAAAAACCTTCTCGCTGGTGGATGGTTCCAACCTTAACGGAGAAGATTATTCCATAGCCACTTATCCGGTAAAAGTGGTCGATGGCGAAGTATTCGTTGGCTTTTTGGAATAATTGTGTATCTTTGAATTTCAACAATTCAAAACATAATGACACCATTTCAAAACGCCAGCCAATGGATTGATGCTGCAAATGCCGAAGATCCAAACCAAGAAATATACCAATCCAAAACTTATCCAAAGGAGCTTTTATATTCGAATCGAATGTATGAAAGGCTGATGAATTTTCATCCAAATGCTTCCGAAGAAGTGCAGATTGCCACCAAGGCGCAGCACATTTGCCGATGGAAAATGCCACGTGAATCCTATCCGATGGATCGTGTGGGGTACCTAAAATGGCGTGAAGATTTGAAAAAATTTCACGCCAAAACTACCGGCGAAATTTTGGCAAAAGCTGGATATTCACAAGAATTCATCGACAGGGTTTCTTTCCTTATCGAAAAAAAATTACTCAAAAAAGACGAGGAAACCCAATTGTTGGAAGACGTAATTTGTCTCGTGTTCCTCGAATTTTACCTCGATCCGTTCGTGCAAAAACACGACACGGAAAAACTCAAAAACATCATCCTGAAAACCTGGAACAAAATGTCCGAGGCTGGTCATCAAGAAGCTTTGAAAATAAACTATACCGAGGCAAATCTTCAGTTGATAAAAGATTCACTTGGGTTGTAACACG
>JAGNPF010000347.1 GCA_017989775.1 Flavobacterium sp. | reverse complement strand
TTCTTCCCAAGACGATTCCAACAATGAAGGTTTGGCAACAAAAATAAATGCCAGACAACGCCTTTTCTCCAAAAAATGGAATGTGGATGCTTTTGCCAATTACCAGTTTATCGCCAAAGATTTCAGCTCAGTGGAACGGCTGTACAGTATTGAATTTAGCCGAGACTGGAATTTGGGGACAACTGCCATTGGCAATCAAAGTTATTTGGTTTCGGGCTTGCAAATGACGTTACCCGAAAAAGGAAACTTGGTTTACCAATTCGAAAAGCTAGATTTTTCGAATAATTTCTCCGGGAATCGTCACATTTTGAATGCTTCATTTAACTTGAACCAGTGGAAAATTCAAAGTATGGGAAGCTTTTTGAACAGTGATGCCTCGACCTCGACTTCGAAATTCTTGCGGAATCAAACCCAAGTCAAATATCATTTCAAGAAAAACTGGATTGGCGGCAGCCTGAAATTGGAAGACAACCAAGAAAAAGACAAACTGACCAACCAATTTTCGGCTTTGAGCCAAAGATTCACTGAATACGGATTTTTTGCCGGTCGTGGCGACAGCACCAAGGTTTTTGTGGAATTGGTCTATTATAAAAGAGCCAATGACAGTTTGCAAAACGGAATTATTCAACGGGTAAATAATTCGCAGACCTTTGCCTTACGATCGAAATTAATCCAAACCAGCAAAAGCGATTTATCACTTTTCGTGAATTATCGCGTTTTGGATTTTGTGGATGCCACCAAAAAAAATGAACCTTCATTGAATTCCAGAATGATTTACAACGATCGTTTTTTCAATCAATTGATTCAATCGACGACGGTTTTCGAGACTAATTCGGGTTCCATTCCGCAACAAGAATTTACCTATCTGGAAGTTCCCGTTGGGCAAGGCGTTTACACTTGGAACGATTATAACGGCAACGGAATTCAGGAATTGGAGGAGTTTGAAGTGGCACCATTTGTGGATCAGGCGAAATACATTCGAGTGTATTTGCCCAACCGAATTTACATCAAAACGCACCAAAACAAGTTTTCCCAATCGATTATTTTGAACCCAAATCAATGGCAAAACGAGACGGGTTTCAAAAAAACGCTTTCCTATTTTTACAACCAAACTTCCTATCTCATTGATCGAAAAGTGGAAAACAAGGGCGATAATTTCGACTTGAATCCTTTCAACAAATCCGAGGAAAACGTCTTGGGATTGAACTCCAGTTTCCGAAATAGTTTGTTCTATAATCGCGGAAAACAATTGCATTCCGTAACTTATACTTATGTACAAAACGAAAATAAAAACCTGCTCTCCATTGGTTCACAAGAGGCAAAAAACAGCTCAAACCAATTGCAATACAATCATTTGTACCGAAAAAGTTGGCTGTTTGGTATGTTTACCAAAACCATCCAAACCGCTTTGACATCCGAAAATTATCCCGAGAAGAATTATAAAATAGAAGGTTATCAATTGGCACCAAAAATCAGTTATTTGTTTTCGAAAAGCACGAGTTGGGATTTGTTTTACGAATGGCAAAACAAGGAAAATCAAATAGGAAATTTTGAAACCTTGCTACAAAGCCGATTCGGGACTTCCTTTTCGTATGCCGGAGAGAAAAAATTCACGATGAACGGGGAAGTTTCCTTTTACCAAAACAAATTTGTTGGCAATGAATTTTCGTCGGTGGGATTTCAAATGTTGGAAGGCTTGCAAACGGGACAAAACCTGACTTGGCGATTGCTTTTGCAAAAGAATTTGACTTCGTTTCTGGACATCAATTTCAATTATCAGGGTCGAAAAAGTGAAACCAGCCAAACCATTCATACGGGAAGCGTGCAATTGAGGGCTTATTTTTGATTAATATTTTCCAGAATTTTAAAACCTAATAATTATTTCGTTAACTTTATTCTTCAATCTAAAAATCAAATCATTATGAAAAAGTTAGTAATGCTATGTCTCGCTTTTGTTTTTTCGACAAGTATTTTTGCGCAAGAAACCAAAGCAAAAAAAGAACCTGCCCAAAAGGAAACCACCAAAAAGAAATCGGGTTATGACTACGACAAAGATGTACCCGTGAAATCCACAACAAAAGAGACAACTTCTAAATCTAGCACGACAAAAGAAACTGCCAAAAAAGAGGCAACTTCCAAATCAGCTGCCAAAAAAGAAACCACCAAAAAGAAATCAGGATACGATTATAACAAAGAGGTTCCTGTAAAAACTACAACCGCCAAAAAAGAAAACAAATCGGAAGCGAACAAAATTGACGCCAAAATAAAAGACGAAAAATACACCAAAGGCAATTCGAACAAGAAAGCGCCAACATTAAAAGAATCCAATGAAAAAGCGCCCAAAACTCCGGATAAAGTTACTGGCGAATACAAAGGCAAAAAAGTCTATACGGGTTCGAGAGGCGGAAAATATTACATCAATAAAAACGGAAACAAGACCTACATCCAGGACTAACATTTTATGAAAAAACCGACTGTCCAGAAATAAAATTCTGGACAGTTTTTTTATACCTTAACTTAATGGTAAAATAATGCTTTCAAAATATGGAAAGCTGCTGCTTTTTATATCTTTCGCCCATAATTTATTCAAAAAAAATGGATTTCAATTCTACCAACAAAACCATCTTGATAGCCCCCCTGAATTGGGGTTTAGGCCACGCCACAAGATGTATTCCCATCATCAAGGCATTACAGGAAAACGATTATGTTCCAATTATTGCCTCGGATGGGGTTGCACTGGAATTGTTGCGAAAAGAATTTCCATACCTGCAATCGCTGGAATTACCTTCCTATCAAATAGAATATGCCAAAAACGGCAAGAATTTCAAATGGAAGCTGTTGCAAAATTGTACCAACATGAATGCAGCGGTTTAGGAAGAA
>JAGNPF010000346.1 GCA_017989775.1 Flavobacterium sp. | reverse complement strand
ATGCTTGGTTCATCACAGGAAACCTTGAAGCCTTGAAATTTGTAGGACTGAAACCTTCAAGAAAAATCAAACTTTTCAACGCCAGCATTGAGGCCAGATTGGTGAAATATGAAATGTATGAAGGCAGCAAGAGAACAAAGTTTCAGATTACGGACAAGTAGTGGATTTTAGTAAGTATTCTGTTTTCAGTTTGTTAGTGTTCAGTCGGAACCTTAATTCATAATTCAAAAAAAAATGACAAAATTACAAACAAGAGCTTTTCTATATCAACTGGGATGTTTTGCGATATTATTTATTTCGTTCCGATTTTTGATTGAAAAATACACCAATTTGGAAGGGCTTTGGATTCCGTTCACGGCTTTCGTGGTGGGTACGATTTTATCGCCAAAATTTCAAGCGGCCAAAACCAAGGAGGGAGAAAAACTGTTTATGTCCTGGATTTTTTTGAAAGGCATCAAGGAAATAGGGTAGAGGTAAATTTGTGCCTTATTTTTTAGTAGTTTTTTCCGGTTTAACGACTTTCTTGTAAAGTGGAATAAAATAAGTTATGGTATAGTTGAATCCAGCTCCAAAATTTCCGGCATAAGTCCTGTTGAAGCCTGGAATATAAAGATTTTGAAAGTCATCACTTGGTTTTTTGTCATAAACCAGCGTGTTCATGCGAAGACTGAAACCCACAAAAATGTTGTTGTAGACTTTTACTTTTACTCCCGCAACAACCTCAATCCAGCCCGCCGTCAAGCCATTGAAGGTTTCCCCGGAAGTTATCCAAGGCATTTGACCCCAATAAGGATAGGGATTGTAGGTTTTGTAGCTGTTCAATTCTTGGCTGAAAGTGCTGAAACCACCACGCAATCCGATGGAAATAATGTTCTCCATATCCAACCAGTTTTCATACACATTGTAATCAAACCCCACTTTTAGGTAAGTTCCTTTGGTGGTCGTGTTTAGTCGGTCATCTTCGGTAGTTTTGTCTTCGCTCCCTATTTCGGCCGCAGCATAATAATTTTTGCTCAAGCGGTAATCGCCCACCAATTCGATTCCTTTGTAGTTTTCATCATACAAACCTCGAGTGAGTTTATACAAATCGACCCCCACACGCACTCCATAGCGATCCTTTTTCACGGGAACGACAGTGTCGGTTTTTGTGACCGCTGCAGGTTTTGCCGTTGCTTTCTTCGGAGCTTCGGGAATCTCGCCTTCTATTTTTTTTCTTTCGGTAGTGGATTGGGTTGGAATAGTGTCTTGGGCTTGTGCAAAAGACAACAACATCAGCAGCCCAATACTAAAAAAATACTTTAATGTGTGTTTCATTTTCGTTATCTATGTTACTTTTTTCGACCGAAATATATTGCATCCATTTTAGTTTGGCGGCTGGTATGGCTGTGTGTTCAATTGCATTGGTGGGGCTAAAGACAAAAAGGGTTTTGAAACCACAAGCTCTCGACACAAAAACATCGTTTCTTGTATAGTTGAACGTCACTTCGTCAATATCAATCAAAGCAGGATTTGGATTGCCGGAATTGAGGATGAAATTGTAGGTAGTCGTGTCCATATCTGTTTTCAAAGGAATTGCAATCGAGCTTCCGTTTACCAAATACTGGGATTCCCCCGTTGCGTTCGGATTGAAAACGTAGCCTTCGGTCATTCCTTCCCCAATGACTTTTAGATTGGTCACATTTTTCAAGACTGAAGGGTTGCTGATATCGTAAAAATCAATGATGAGCCTTGGAGTGGTGGGTGTATTGGCATCGCAAATATCGTCTTTCTCGCAACTGGAGGAAGAAAATGTGGCAATCAATAAAAGGGCAACTATTTTTTTCATATATTTTTTGAATATCAATGGCAATGCCAAAATCAATTACAACAAATGTTCACTAAATTACTGAACACTGCTCACTAATTTCTTCTCTCCAAAAGTACAACATTTTCCACGTGATGGGTTTGCGGAAACATGTCCACGGGACGAACGCGACTTACCTTGTATTTTTCATCCATCAAAGCCAAATCCCTGGCTTGTGTGGCCGAGTTGCAACTTACATATACGACTTTTTCGGGTTCGATTTTCAATATTTGTTCAATCACGTCTTTGTGCATTCCGTCTCTTGGCGGGTCGGTGATAATCACGTCGGGTTTACCGTGTTGGGCAATGAAACTTTCGTTGAAAACCACTTTCATGTCTCCCACATAGAACTCGCAATTGGTGATATTGTTGCGTTCGGCGTTGGCTTTGGCATCAATGATGGCTTCGGGAACGCTTTCCACCCCAATGACTTTCTTGGCTTTTTTCGACACGAATTGGGCAATGGTTCCCGTTCCGGTGTATAAATCATAAACCGTTTCCGTGCCGGTCAATCCTGCGAAATCGCGTGTGATTTTGTATAATTCGTAAGCTTGGTCGGAATTGGTTTGGTAAAAAGATTTGGCGTTGATACTAAATTTCAAACCTTCCATTTCTTCCAAGATGTAGTCCCTGCCTTGGTATAATTTGATATTTTGGTCATACAAAGTGTCGTTGGCCTTGTTGTTGACCACATATTGCAAGGAAGTAATCTGCGGGAATTTTTCGTAAATATGGTCGAGAAGCAATTCCCTGCCGGCTTTGTCGTTTTCGAAAAACTGTATCAAAACCATGATTTCTCCTGTCGAAGCCGTGCGCATCATCAAGGTTCTCAACAGACCTTCGTGATTTCTTGGGTCGAAAAAAGTTAGCTTGTTTGCATTGGCGAAAGCCCTGATTTCGTTGCGAATTTGGTTCGATGGGTCTTCCTGCAAATGACATTTGTTGATGTCCAGGATTTTGTCCCACATTTTAGGAATATGGAAACCCAGTGCATTTCTGTTGCCCAAGTCTTCGGTGCTGCCAATTTCTTTTTCGGTCAACC
>JAGNPF010000345.1 GCA_017989775.1 Flavobacterium sp. | reverse complement strand
TTTGATATTAATCAATAAATATATTGGTTAATCTATGCGTTAATTATATATTTGCTCGGTTTATAAAAAAAAGAAGTAGTTGTACCTGTTTTGTTTTGATACGAAGCAGTGATAACTGGCTCTTTTATAATAGTTTAAGCAAAACAATACAATAAATAATTAATTTTTAGTAATAATGCAGAATAAAGGACTTATTAAATTTTTCGCAATTCTATTTGCATTGGTAAGTATTTACCAACTTTCTTTCACTTTTGTTTCCAACAAAGTCAAAAGTGATGCAAAATCTTTTGCAAATGGAAACCCAGACAAAGAATTAAAATATTTGGATTCCATAGGAAAAGAAAGCGTGTTCAATCTTGGATTTACCAGTTTTACTTTCAATGAAGTAAAAGACAAGCAAATCAACAAAGGTCTTGACTTGGAAGGTGGTATCAACGTGATATTGCAAATCTCCGTTAAAGACGTTTTGAAAGGATTGTCCAACAATTCCAAAAATCCAGTATTCAATAAGTCTTTGGCTGATGCCACTGCCAACCAAAAAGGAAACCAAACTTACATTGACGCCTTTTTCGAAGCATTCGAAGCCAATTCAAAAGGAACCGTGAAACTGGCTTCTCCAGATATTTTTGCCAACAGAACCTTGCAAGGTGAAGGTGGAATTGATTTTCAAATGACGGATGATCAAGCCAAAAAAATAATCAGAAAAAAAGTTGACGAATCAGTTGACAGTGCTTTTGGAGTACTAAGAGAGCGTATCGACAAGTTTGGCGTTACCCAACCCAATATCCAGAAATTGGGAGAAACCGGAAGAATTCTTGTGGAACTTCCTGGGGCCAAAGATGTGGACAGGATTAAAAGATTGTTGCAAAGCACGGCTCAATTGGAGTTTTGGGAAACTTTCAAAATTGAAGAGATTGGAAATTTCTTGATGGCGGCCAACGAGGCATTGAAAAAAACGGAAGTGGCCAAAGTGGAAACTAAAGCCGTGGCCAAAGATTCCATCAGTGCATTGTTGACGGATGGCAAAGATACTGTTGCAACCAAAAAAGGAAACAATCCGTTATTGGATAAAATTATCGGACAAGGTGGTGGACCAGTTTTGGGCTTGTTTTCGCCAAAAGACACCGCTACTGTTGGAGGTTACTTGAGAAGACCGGATATCAGGATTTTATTGGGTGCCAACCAAACTTATGCCAAATTTGTTTGGGGAAAACCAACTACCATCAAGGACGAAAAAGGAAAAAGTATTGAAGCGGTAGAATTATACGCATTGAGAGGAAACCGTAACAATGTTGCGGCAATGAGCGGTGGAGTGGTTACCGATGCCAGTGATACATTTGACCAAATGGGTAAACCGGCCGTTTCAATGCAAATGAGCGGTAAAGGAGCAAAAATTTGGGAAGAATTGACCGGTAGGGCTTATGCTCAAAAAAGTAATATTGCCATCGTTTTGGATAACGTGGTGTATTCTGCGCCAGGTGTTTCCAGTGGGCCAATTTCGGGTGGTAGATCTGAGATATCAGGTACTTTCGAAATCTCGGAAACCAAAGATTTGGCCAACGTGCTTAGAGCGGGTAAACTTCCTGCAGCTGCCGACATTATCCAATCAGAAGTGGTTGGACCATCCTTGGGGCAAGAGGCTATTGATAATGGTACGAATTCGGCTCTTTTGGGATTGCTTATCGTATCGCTTTGGATGATGGTTTATTACGGAAAATCGGGTTGGTATGCCAATATTGCATTGGCGGTCAACTTGTTGTTCTTGTTCGGAATCTTGGCCAGTTTGGGTGCCGTTCTTACCCTGCCTGGTATTGCCGGTATCGTTTTGACGATGGGTACGGCGGTAGATGCGAATATCATCATCTATGAAAGAGCAAAAGAAGAACTGCGTTCGGGTAAAACATTGCAAGAAGCCATTAGCGCTTCCTACAGTTGGAAAGGGGCAATGCGTTCCATTGTTGATGCCAACGTTACTCACATTTTGACTGGTGCTGTATTGTTTATTTTTGGTTCAGGACCAATCAAAGGTTTTGCAACTACCTTATTAATTGGTATCGTTACCTCTTTGTTTACTTCTATTTTTATAGCAAGAATATTTTTGGATTGGAGTGCTAGCAAAAGTGATAAATTATCTTTTGTTACAGGATTTTCAAAAAACATATTTACTAATTTCAACTATAATTTCTTAGGAGCAAAAAAATATGCTTACGCATTTTCAATCATTGTTACTATTGTCAGCCTAGTTTCATTGTTTACAAATGGTTTAGATCAAGGTGTCGATTTTGTTGGAGGAAGAACTTTTCAGGTTCGTTTTGAGAAAACGGTAGGGCCAGAAGAGGTAAAAGAAGATTTGTTGAAAGTTTTTGGAACAGTTGAAGCTAAAGTTTTTGGAAATGATAATCAGTTGAAAATCACTACTAAGTATAAAGTTCAGGAGCATGGAAATAAGGCAGACGAAGAAGTGAACAAATTATTGTATGATAATTTGAAAAAGCACTATGCTGCAGGAATGACTTATGATAAATTTGTAAATGCTTATGATGGTAAAAAATTAGGTATTCTACAAGCTTCAAAGGTAGGTCCGACAGTTGCCGAAGACATCAAGACTAATGCCTATTGGGCAGTTCTTGGGGCAATGGTTATTGTAGGTCTGTATTTGGTAGTTAGTTTTAGAAAATGGCAGTATAGTTTGGGTGCCATTGCAGCTATTGCCCATGATGTTATTTTTGTATTAGGTGTTTACTCTTTATGCTACAAATTCATGCCATTCGGTATGGAGATTGACCAGCACTTTATCGCTGCGATTCTAACTGTAATTGGATATTCGATGAATGATACCGTAATCGTGTTTGACAGGGTTCGTGAATATTTAGGAGGAAAAGCCAAAG
>JAGNPF010000344.1 GCA_017989775.1 Flavobacterium sp. | reverse complement strand
ACAAATCATCCTCAATTTCGAAACTCTTCAAAAACGTAATCGTTTTCTCAATATCGTAATGCAGGATGCGATCTTCTTTTACCAAAGCAACTTCTTCTCGATAGGATTTCAAAAACATTTCGACAAATTCTCCCGATTTCAAAGGCCTTCTGTATTCAATGGCTTGGGAAGCGTTCATCAATTCGATGGCCAAAATGCGTTCCAGGTTTTCCATTACTTTCAAGGCTTTGGTGGCGCCGTTGGCTCCCATGCTCACGTGGTCTTCCTGCCCATTGCTGGACACGATGCTGTCCACGCTGGAGGGCGTGGCCAACTGTTTGTTCTGGCTGACAATGCTGGCCGCCGTGTATTGCGGAATCATCAAACCCGAATTCAATCCGGGATTGTCCACCAAAAACGCGGGTAGATTTCGCAAACCCGACACCAATTGAAAAGTCCTTCTTTCGGAAATACTGCCCAATTCCGCCAAGGCAATGGCCAAAAAATCCAGTGCCAACGCCAAAGGTTGACCATGAAAATTCCCTCCGGAAATAATCTGGTCGCTTTCGATAAAAATATTGGGATTGTCCGTAACCGAATTAATTTCGGTCTTGAAAACGTTCTGCACATAATCAATCGCGTCTTTGGATGCGCCGTGAACCTGTGGAATGCAGCGAAAAGAATACGGGTCCTGGACGTGTTTTTTCACTTGACTGATAATTTCGCTGCCTTCCAGAAAACCTTTCACCCGATTGGCGGTAACGATTTGCCCTTTGTGTGGACGAATAAAATGAATCAACTCGTGAAATGGCTCTATCCTTCCATCAAAAGCTTCCAGCGAAATGGTTCCAATCAAATCCGCCAAATACGAAAATTTCTTGGCTTTCATCAAAACATGCACACCATAAGCACTCATGAACTGCGTCCCGTTCAATAACGCCAGGCCTTCCTTGGATTGCAAAACAATGGGTTCCCAATCAAAACGCTTCAAGACTTCGCCGGAATGGATTCTCTTGCCTTCAAAATTCACTTCGCCCTCGCCCAATAAAGGCAAGGCTAAATGGGCCAAGGGAGCCAAATCGCCGGAAGCACCAAGCGAACCCTGGGTATATATCACGGGCAAAACGTCGTTGTTGTAAAAATCGACCAAACGCTCCACGGTTTGCAACTGAATTCCGGAATGTCCATAACTCAAGGATTGAATCTTGAGCAACAGCATCAATTTGACAATCTCAGTCGGCACTTCGTCTCCCGTTCCGCATGCATGCGACTTGACCAAATTCTCTTGAAGTTTCGAAAGATTGTCTTTGGAAATTTTCACGTTGCAAAGCGCGCCAAAACCGGTATTGATGCCATAAATGGGTTTCGATTTCGAAGCCATTTTCTTGTCAAGATAATCCCTGCATTTTTGAATATTGACCTTGGCCTCGTCCGACAATGCCAGCAATTTATGTTGCAAAACAATTTCTTGCAGGCTTTGCAGGGAAAGAACTTCGGCACATATATAATGAGTGTTGTCCATTTATTTTCACGCTTTTGAGAGACCAAAATTCAATAAATCAATATTAAAAAGCAAAATTTCAAGGTTAAAATAATCCATATTCTTTTTTTAGCCCAGTGTTTTTTAAAATATTCGCAAAAACAGATTAAAAGGTTTTGTAGTTTTATAAAAAACTGTACTTTTGAAAAATCAAATGGCAAACAACAGCAACACATATCACTCTTCGATAACTACCCAAATCTGGGAAGTTTGTGCTATTGCCACCACTACTACAACAACTACTACCCTTTAGGGGTATACATTTTTACATATAATCCAGTTTCCATACTTTTTTCCAAATGAAGAGAGTTCATAGGTGTATAAAAAACATTTGCATTTTTAAATAAAAACAACAAAATGAAAGTATTAAAATTTGGCGGAACTTCAGTAGCCAATGCACAAAATATTAAACTCGTTTTAGATATAGTTCTCGACAAAGCAAAACAAGACAAACTGGTTGTAGTCGTTTCTGCTTTCACCAAAGTTACTGATTTATTGGTTCTCGCTTCGCAAAAAGCGGCCTCAAACGACGAAAGTTTCAAGGAAGTTGTCGCCGAAATCGAGAAAAAACATTTGGATGCCATCAAGGAATTGATTCCCGTTAGCGAACAAAGCAGTTCCTTGAGCCACATCAAAAGAATCATCAACCACCTCGAAACTTTACTCGACGGTTGTTTCCTCCTTGGCGAATTGTCCCCAAGAACTTCGGACACCATTTTAAGTTTTGGCGAATTGTTGTCTTCCTACATCATTGCCGAAGCCTTGAAACAACAACATAAAAACAGCGGCTACAAAGACAGTCGCGAATTGATAAAAACCAACAATAATTACGGTAAAGCTGCCGTAAACTTTGAGGTTACCAATGAATTGATTGCCGATTATTTTGCCTCGAATGAAGCGCAAATAGTAATCGTTCCAGGTTTTATCGCCTCGACAAATGACGGAATAGGCACCACATTAGGACGAGGAGGTTCCGATTACACTGCCGCCATCATCGCCGCTGCCCTGGATGCCACCGAATTGGAAATTTGGACAGACGTAAACGGAATGTTCACCGCCAATCCAAAAATCGTGAAACAAGCACAACCCATTGCCAATATTTCCTATCAAGAAGCGATGGAATTGTCGCATTTCGGTGCCAAAGTGTTGTATCCGCCAACGATTCAACCCGTTTTGAGAAAAAACATTCCGATTCTCATCAAAAATACTTTCGAACCAGAGTCCGAAGGAACATTGATTTCGGACAAAGTAATATCCAACTCCAATCCGGTAAAAGGTATCAGCCATATCGAGAACATCACCTTGATTACATTGGAAGGCTCTGGAATGATTGGTGTTGCCGGTTCGTCCAAAAGACTTTTCGAAGTGTTGTCACAC
>JAGNPF010000343.1 GCA_017989775.1 Flavobacterium sp. | reverse complement strand
ATCGAAGTTTCGGGAACCGTGGCCATCGTTGATGGTGAAAAAGTGAAAGCCGACGATGCTTATGCACAAACCCTGAACATTTTGGAAAGAATTGAAAAAGTATTGGAAGACCTGAATGTGGGAATGAAAGACGTGATTCGCACTCGAATTTTCACCACGGAAATCACCACTTTTGAAGATGTTGCCAAGGCACACGCCACTTTTTTCAAAGACATCAAGCCTGCAACCGGTTTTTATGAAGTGAGCAAATTGGTGGCTCCCGAATATTTGGTGGAAATAGAATTCACGGCTATCGCTTCTGAATAATATTAATATTGTCATTGCGAGGAACGGGTGCCATCCCACTAAGTTGCTCAACTTGTGTGCTCTCGTAATGCGATTGCTTCGTTCCTCGCAATGACAAAAACCAACCCAAATGAACCTAAAAAACACAATCTTTCTCTCCCTCAAATGGATTTTCATTTGTGTTTTGACAGGCATTTTTTCCGGTTCGGCTTCGGCATTTTTTTTGGTGGCATTGGAATGGGTCACCCAATTTAGGGAACACAACAATTGGATTATTTGGCTGTTGCCAATAGGCGGACTCTACATAGGATGGCTCTACCATCAATATGGAAAAACGGTCGTAAAAGGCAACAACTTGTTGCTGGAAGAATACGAAAATCCACAAAAAACCATTCCTTTCAAAATGGCCCCGATGGTGCTGGCCAGTACTTTAATCACCCATCTTTTTGGAGGTTCGGCTGGTCGCGAAGGCACGGCCGTGCAAATGGGCGGAGCAATCGCCGACCAATTCACCCGAATTTTAAAACTGGATGACTCCGACAGAAAAACACTCATCATCCTCGGAATCAGTGCGGGTTTTGCTTCGGTTTTTGGCACGCCATTGGCTGGAGCCATTTTCGCTTTGGAGGTTTTGTATTTCAGCAAAATCAGCCTCAAAAGTAGTATACTTTCCTTTTTGGTGGCTTATGCCGCTTATTTCACTGTCGAATTTTGGCAGGTAGAACACACCCATTACCAAATTCCCGAAATACCTGAAATGTCGCTGCACCTCATACCCTGGATTATTGTGGCAAGCATTGCTTTTGGTTTGGCAGCCATGCTTTTTTCCAGGACGACCCATTTTTGGGCAAAATTATTTGCAAAAACAATAGAATATCCGCCCTTGCGTCCGTTTGTGGGAGGACTTGTTTTGGTTATCGCCATTTACCTGATGGGCACCACGCAATACATCGGTCTGGGAATTCCGTCCATAGTCGATTCTTTCTCGAACGCAAGTCAATCATACGATTTTTTGCTCAAAATACTGTTCACCGGTTTCACACTGGGTGCCGGTTTCAAAGGAGGCGAAGTAACCCCGCTTTTCTTCGTTGGCGCCACCTTGGGAAGCGCCTTGTCGCTTGTCATTCCTTTGCCCATCGCGCTTTTGGCGGGAATGGGATTTGTGGCCGTTTTTTCGGGAGCCACCCACACGCCCATCGCTTGTACCGTCATGGGAATGGAACTTTTTGGCCTTGAAAGCGGACTGTTTATTGGCATCGCTTGTTTGGTGGCCTATTTTTCTTCCGGCTCCATCGGCATTTATCATTCCCAGATTGTAAAAGGAGCCAAATACCACTTGTACCAACGCTTCAAGAGAAAAGATTTGGAGGATTTTTAGTTCTTTTAAAAGTTTGTTAAATCTTTAATTGTAATGAAGATTACATTAAAAAAATGTAAATTCGCAAACTATGAAAGAACAAGACATTCAAGCCATACAGCAGCTGCTCTCGACTCCAAAAAAGATTGCCATTATTCCGCATCGCAACCCTGATGGAGATGCAATGGGTTCCACCCTCGGATTGTACCACTTTTTGTTAAAAAACAACCACCAGCCCGTAGTGGTTTCCCCCAACGAGTTTCCCGACTTTTTGGCCTGGATGCCGGGTTCGGAAACCATCAAAATATTCGAAAAAGACAAAAAAAACTGCACTAAAGTTTTGGAAGAAGCCGAAATTATTTTCACGCTGGATTTCAACGCCTTGCACCGTGTGGGCGAAATGGAAAAAGTGCTCGAAAAACTCGATGTTCCTTTCGTGATGATCGACCACCACCAATCGCCGGATGATTATGCCGTAGTTACCTATTCGGATACGGCTTTTGGTTCGACCTGCGAAATGTTGCATAATTTCATTTGTTTCCTTGGCAAGAAATCGGAGATTGACAAAACTATCGGCACCTGTATTTATACGGGAATCTTGACCGATTCGGGCTCTTTTCGTTTTCCAAAAACCACCGGAACAACCCACAGAATCATCGCCGACTTGATTGATTTGGGTGTCGAAAACAGCGAAATCCCAACCCTTCTCTACGACAACAGCTCTTACGGGCGATTGCAATTGCTGGGCAGGGCACTTCAAAACATGCAGGTTTTGGCCAATCATAAAACAGCCTATACCACGTTAACACAAGACGAACTGGACTTTTTCAACCACGTGAAAGGCGACACCGAAGGCATCGTCAATTATGGATTGAGCATAAAAGGCATTGTTTTTACAGCTATTTTCATCGAAAATGCGGACGAAAAAATCATCAAGATTTCGTTCCGTTCCCAAGGTGATTTCGACGTGAATCTTTTTGCCAGGGAACATTTTAACGGCGGAGGACACCGCAATGCGGCCGGAGGAAAATCGGAATTGTCGATGGAAGAAACCGTGAAGAAATTTGAAGATTTGGTAACCAAACTAAAAATATAAAGAAGCATGCATTATTCTAAACTCATTCTATTGGCGGGTTTGGGTGCGATAGCGCTAACCAGTTGCAAACAAAGCCAGGAAGCCCGAAAACCCATTTCGCGAGCATCGGGAACTTTCATGAAAAAATCGGCAGAGCGAAACAAAAAGTTGATTGCCGGCGAGGAAGGACA
>JAGNPF010000342.1 GCA_017989775.1 Flavobacterium sp. | reverse complement strand
GAACTCAATGGTCTTGACGGAGTTCAAACGGCAACCGTGGATTTCGACAAAGAACTGGCCACCGTGTCTTTCGACAAAACCTTGTTGACCCCCGAAAAACTGACCAAAGTTGTCGAAGCGGCAGCCGACGGAAAAACATACAAGGTTTCGAATGTGAAATTATAAAATCGAAAAAAATTAAAACCAAAAAAGTTTCTCTTTCAGGAAACTTTTTTGGTTCTAAAGAAAACTACAACTCGATGATGTCTCCAATTTCTGGAAGCATCGAATCCAGCTCAAACCTTTTTTTGACAAGAGAAGCCAAAGTTTCCCTCTGCATGTCTTCGCCGTGGGTAATGACAACCCGGGGTTTGGAAGGAGCCAAATAGGAAAACCAGTTCAACAAATCGGTTTGCCCGGCATGGGCACTGAAACCACTCAAGGTATGCACTTTTGCCCGAAGTCTTTTTTCGTCTCCAAAAATTCGCACCACGGCTTGTTTTTCAACCAATTTTCTCCCCAAGGAAGCGTGGGATTGGTAGCCAACAATCAACACATGCGTATTCGGATTTTCGATATTGTGGTACAAATGATGTAAAATTCGACCACCGTTGCACATTCCGGCACCAGCCAAAATCAGGCAAGGCCCATTGACTTCGTTCAAGTTTTTGGATTCCTCCATTGATGTGCAAGGGATAAAATATTCCGTGTCCAAAGGAAAAGCTCCCCTGCGTTTCAACTCTTGAAACTCCTCGTCCAACAAATCTTGGTGATCTTTATAAATTGTAAAAGCTTTTATGGCCATTGGACTGTCCAAATAAATAGGAAAAGGCGGCACTTTGCCCAGATGAAAAAGCTCGGCCAAATGATAAATGATTTGCTGCGCCCGACCAATGGCAAAGGTAGGTACCAAAATTTTTGCGCCCGACTTGTGCGCTTCAACAATAATTTTTTCGAATTCCACCATCGTGTCATCAAATGATTTATGGTCGCGGTCTCCATAAGTCGATTCCAAAAAAACCAAATCGGCATAGTTGAAATGATCGAAAGGTTTCAACAACGGCAAGGTAACAGGCCCCAAATCGCCTGAAAAAACAATCGTTTTGGTTTTGCCATTTTCGGTAACGGTTACTTCAATACTGCCGGAACCCAGCATGTGTCCCGCTTCAATCCATTTGGCCGTGATGCCTTCCGCCACTTCAATAGCCGTGTTATATTCAACAGCACTGCCCAGTTCTTGCATGAACTCCACGTGTTCGGTGTTGTAAAGCGGTTCTTCGATGGGTTGTCCTTCTTTCCATTGTTTCCTGTTTTTCCGCATTGCATCGGCCACTTGCAAACGGGCAGAATCCTGCAAAATGATTTGCGCCATTTTCAAGGTTTCCTCCGTGCTGTAAATTGGTCCATCATAACCACACTTAATCAACAAAGGCACTCGTCCGGTATGGTCCAAATGGGCGTGGGTCAACAGCAAGGCGTCAATTTTACTTGGAGTGGCGCCCTCCGGCAATTTGTTTTTCGCCTCCGACTCTTTTCCGCCTTGAAACATTCCCGCATCAACCAAGACGATTGCTTTATCCGTTTTTATCAGATAGGACGAGCCCGTCACTTCACCTCCAGCGGCTCCCAATACTTTTATTTCCATTATTGTTTTTTGTTTTAGACCAATATATTGGGCTTTTTTGAAAATTATTTCAAGGGTTTCAAGGTGTTTTTAAACTCTTGCGGCAATCCTGCCAAAACCATTTCGATGGCTTCTTCGGGCGTTTCGACAATTCTCGAAAACCCGATTTCTTCGGGAGAAAAAACACCTTCCTCGGCCATGAAAGCCACGAAATCGCGCAATCCTTTCCAGAATTTTCCTCCCACCAAAATAAGGGGAAATGGCCCGATTTTATGACATTGGATTAAAGTGGCCGCTTCAAACAATTCGTCCAAAGTTCCCAGTCCACCAGGCATGACAATATAGGCGCAAGAATATTTGACCAGCATCACTTTTCTGATGAAGAAATAATTAAACTCGAAACTTTCGGTTACGTAAGGATTCGGTGCTTGTTCGTGTGGCAAAATGATGTTGAGTCCATAATTGGGTCCCCCGGCTTCGTTTGCCCCTCGATTGGCGGCTTCCATCGCGCCTGGCCCACCTCCGGTCAAAACCGTGAAACCTGCTTTCGCAAAAGCTTTTCCGGTCTCTCTCGACAATTCATAATAAGGTTCTCCGGGCTTGAATCTTGCCGATCCAAAAATGGTGACGGCCGGCCCCAATTTTCCCAATTTTTTAAAACCCATTTCGAACTCTTGGTTTATTCTTTCCAATCGTTCCTTTTCTTTTTCGGCGGTTCTTCGTTCCGACAAAAATTGGTGTTCCTCTGATTCATTTATGGGCAACTCGTAGTCCAATTGGGCTTTTTTCCAATGTTGTTGCCAAGCATTCTCCCATTCTTCAGGAGTTAAACGTTTAAGGCTGGGTGTTTCTTTTGCACACATAAGATTTGTCAATTAATAGGATAATATTTATCTAAGGTAGAAAATATTACGCTCAATCCACAAATTTTGAAGGAATTTTTAGCCGGCGCAAGCATCTAGATTGAGAATCGAAAATGGATTTCTCAAAATATGTGAAAATGAAAATGTTGATGCATCCAGTAAATGGCAGGAATAAAAAAAGCTTCCCGTTTGAGAAGCTTTTTTGTGCGGATAATAGGAGTACCACCATACATTTCGTTAAATCAACCAAGATTTAAAATACCATCACAAACACAACAAATACAATGCTTTACAACAAAGTTAATTTAGATGAATTTCATCATATAAACATACATAAACTAAATATGGGGTAGTTATTGGGGGAATGATATATTATTCTTATCTTTGATAAAAAGATAAATTATGGCATCTGGTAAATTTAGATTAAAAACGGATAACGATTGGAACACC
>JAGNPF010000041.1 GCA_017989775.1 Flavobacterium sp. | reverse complement strand
GGATTGATCGTCCCGATGCTCGATGCCCGAAGAATGGAAGTGTATAGCGCCATTTTTACACCCAATTTCGAAAATAAAAGAGCCGTCCAAGCCGAAATCATCACAGAAAACTCCTTTGAAGATTTACAAGAAACGCTTTATTTTGTTGGCGATTGTGCCGAGAAATGCAAAGCAGTTTTGACTAAAGAAAATTATATTTTCTTGGAACAAATCAAATATCCATCGGCAAAAGAAATGAGTTTTTTAAGTTTTGAAAAATACAAAAAAAACGACACCGTGGATGTCGCTTATTTTGAACCCTATTATTTGAAGGATTTTATGATGACTGTTTCGAAGAAATAATTGCTACCTTTGTTTAAGAATTCAATTTAAATCCTTTGTTATGAATGCTATCCGACAATTTATAGAAGTGAAAAACAACTCTTTTAGTGTTGTACTTCCCGAAGGTTTTACCGCCAGTCGAGTGGAAGTAATTATTTTGCCTTCAGAGATAGAAGATGATATTCCGCAATGGCAAAAAGATATTGTTTTGGGACGAATAGAAGACATTAAACAAAATCCTGAGTTGTTAATTGATGAAGAGCAATTTTGGAAAGACATAGAAGATGCGAGCTAAAATTAAGTACGCTATTTTTGTCAAAGAAGATATTTTAGAATCTGTAAATTGGTACAATCAATCTCAAAAAGGATTAGGACTTAGGTTTTCAAAAGAGGTAAAAGAAAAAATAAATTACATCGCTGAAAACCCTGAAAACATTCAAGTAAGGTATTAAGATGTTCAAATAGCCGTAGTTAAAACATTTCCATATACAGTTCATTTTCGTTTTCTAAAAGAAGAAAACACGATATGGATTTTAGGAGTATTTCATACCTCCATAAATCCGGATAAATGGATAAAACGATTATAAGAAGAGAAAACCGAGTATTTTGCTCGGTTTTTTTATGCATTGTTTCGTTTGTGGGAGAGAAGAGGAGCTCTGGGTTTTGTTGTTAAAAAAGAGTTGTAGTTAAAGTCAATTTATTCTTGCTATTTGTCACGCTGGAAGCGTCTATTTTTTTTTGCTCTCGTACTTTGGGACGCTTCCAGCGTGATAAATGCAGTAGTGAGAGTTGTTAAAAACAAAAAAACGACACCGTAGATGTCGCTTATTTTATAGATATATTTAATATAAAACTGTTTAATTATTCCTCGAAACCTCTTTCAAAAAAGGTTGAATCACGATTCCAGCTGCATCAAAAGCCAATTTACAGCTTTCCAAAGTATCTGAACTAACAGTGCCAAAATCGGCATTGTTTGCCCAAGGTCTTACGGCCAGTTGAATCGAACTGTCGGTCAAGAGTTTTACCGAAACTTCGGCTTCGGGCGTTTTCAATACTTTTGGATTGTTCTTCAAAACTTCAGTAATCAAGTCTTTGGCTTTTCTAATGTCGGTGTCGTAAGAAATCGAAAGTGTCAAATCGGCTCTTCGGATGCCTTGCAACGAATAATTGATGATCGTGCCATTGGACAAAGTGCCGTTCGGTACAAAAATAGTCTGGTTGTTGCTATTGATTAGCTTGGTCACGAAAATCTGGATTTCGCAAACAGTTCCCGTAACGCCCAATGCCTCGATGGTGTCGCCCACCTTGAAGGGTTTGAACAAAATGATTAACATTCCTCCCGCAAAATTGGACAGTGAACCTTGAAGTGACAAGCCCACGGCAAGTCCCATTGCGCCCAAAATGGCCACAAACGACGAGGTTTCGATTCCCAATTTCGAAATGAAGGTCACGAATAGCAAGACTCTCAAAACCCAAAGCAAAATATCGGCGAGAAATTTGGTCAATGTGGGGTCCAATTCCCTTTTTACCATAATTCTCCGAATGAGCCTGTTGATGACGCGAATCACGTAAAGTCCCACGAACAGAATCAGGAAGGCGGAAATTAGTTTTGGTGAATAATCGATTAAAACCTTGATGAAGGTTTCGGCGTAAGTGGTAACGTTTTCTGGATTGAGTGTCATTTTCTGAAATAAAAATTTGAAAGTAAAGTTAAATATTATTTTAAATTAGATTGGAAACAGTTTTTTGGAAATCATTGCTCGGAATTTGGCAAGTCTTGTTTTGGCAAACATAAAACAGGGTTTGGTCGGCAAAAAATCGGTCTTTCAAAAAAGGAAGATTTGAAACTTTTTCCGTCCCCGCAAGAACTACATTTGGAAGATACAGGCCGTTGATTCTGTTGCAATAGTCCAGTGCCGTTTCGCCACAAATCGCCAATTCCTTGTTTTGCTCCGAATAGTTCAAGGCCAAATCCAGCCAATTAGAATAAGCCGATGGATAGTTAATAGTTGGAAAAATACTTTGCAACATTCGTTCAGCTACTTTTTCATAATAGGAATTCTCAAAATAAAGTCCCAATTGGAACAAGTTTTTTCCCATCACCGAATTGGAGGCCGGAATCACGTTGTCTTCGGTTTCGTAATGTGACGTTATCAAGGCTTCATCCAGATTGGAAGTAAAGGCGAAAAAGCCAGTTTTTGTGTCGTAAAAATGTTCCAGACTATAATCCGTCAATTGTTTGGCATCACGAAGCCATTTTTCGTCGAAAGTGACTTCATATAAACTGATAAATGCAGCAATAACCCAACTGTAATCTTCCAAATAACCGTTGATGGTGCTTTTGTGATTTTTGTAATTATGGAACAAATTGCCATCGCCCGACCACAGATTTTTGATGAGGAAATTGGCGTTTTGCAAAGCCAATTTTAAATATTTGGGATTTTCCAAAGCTTTGTAGGCATCCACATAACCTTTGAGCATAATGGCGTTCCAGGAAGTCAGGCATTTGTCGTCCAACCTTGGTTTGGAACGTTTTTCTCTTTCGATATATAGTTTTTGTTCCCAGTTTTTTTTCTTGTTTTCCAGTGTGGAAACTTCGATGGAATTCTGTTTTGCGATTTCATCAAGGCTTTGATTTTGAATCAGGACATAATTTCCGTCTTCCCACAATCCAAATGTGTTGATGTTGAATACTTGGCTGAACAACTCGAAATCATCTCCTACAATCGCTTTTAATTCGGTAATTTTCCAAACATAAAAAGCACCTTCTTCCAGATGGTTTTCCGCATTTAAACTATCGGCATCGAGGGCGCAATAAAAACCGCCTTCGGCATTCATTAATTCCCTTTCGACGAAAGAAAGCGTTTTTTCGATGACTTCTTTGTACAAAGGATTTCCGGTCAATTTGTAGGCATCACTGTATAGTGAAACCAATTGTCCGTTGTCGTAGAGCATTTTTTCGAAATGGGGAACGTGCCATTTGTTGTCCACCGAATAACGCGAAAATGCACCGTCAACCGTGTCGAAAACACCTCCGAAAGCCATTCGGGTCAAGGTAAGATTGACGAATTCGAGTAAGCGGTTGTCTTTTTTTTGGTAACCAAAGCGCATCAAAAAATGGTAATTGTTGGGCATCATGAATTTGGGTGCGCTCGCCATTCCGCCAAAATCCCAATCGAAATACTCCTCCCATTTTTTGACCAAAGCGGTAATTTGGTTTTGTCCCTCGTCTCTCGACTGCGCTCGAGATGACACGCTCGGGATGACATTTGGAGTATTGTTTGGAATAATTCCAACGGACTGTATGCCTTCGTGCAGTTTTTCGGCATAATCCAACATTTTCTTGGGAGCAGATTGATAGATTTCCTGCAATTGCGCCAATGTTTGCATCCATTCTTCTTTCCTGAAATAGGTTCCGCCCCAAACGGGTCTTCCATCGGGAAGCGTGACCACATTCAGTGGCCAACCACCGCGACGTATCATGATTTGGACGGCTTTCATGTAAACCGCGTCCACGTCTGGCCGTTCTTCGCGATCGACCTTGATGTTGACAAAATGCGCATTCATCACGTCGGCAACTTCTTGGTCTTCGAAACTTTCGTGTTCCATAACGTGGCACCAATGACAGGCCGAATACCCGATGCTGATGATGATTAGCTTGTTTTTTTCTTTGGCTTCGGCCAATGAATTTTCGTTCCAAGCTTTCCAATGCACTGGATTATTGGCGTGTTGCAATAAATACGGACTGGTTTCTTCTGAAAGTTGGTTCATATATTTTAGTGTTTAGTAATCGGTGTTCAGCTTGCAGCAACTGACTACTGAACACTAAAAACTATAAATTAGGCATTTACCGCTTCTACCGTGATGGCTTCGTCGTTGAGCATGCTTTTCAACATGTTTTCGATACCGCTTTTTAGGGTAAAAGTAGAAGATGGGCAGCCGCTGCAAGCTCCTTGAAGGATCACTTTTGCCGTTTTGGTAGCTTCGTCATACGATTCAAAAGCAATGTTTCCACCATCGGCTTGAACGGCAGGTTTTACATATTCTTCCAATATGTTGATGATTTGTTGGGAGGTAATATCCAAATTGTCAAACTCTTGGTTTTTTGTTTTTTCTTGTTCGGCCTTGGCAACAATCAAGCTTTCGTCAAGAACGGTTCCTCCGTTTTCGATGTATTGTTTGATGAAAGTTCTAAGTTCCAAAGTGATTTCGTCCCAGTTGTTGATTTCGTATTTGGTTACCGAAATGTAATTATCATCGATGAAAATTTCTTTCACGAAAGGAAATTTGAACAATTCTTGTGCCAATGGCGATGCTTTGGCTTCGTCTATGTTCTTAAATTCAACCGGAGTTTTGGTCAACATCTTGCTTACCACAAATTTTTGTGCTGCCGGATTTGGAGTTGTTTCCCCATAAACGCTAATCGGTTGTTTTTGGGTCTTGTTTTCAGATGGCGTGATGATCATTCCTCCTTTGGCCACAAATAATTCGATTTGTTCTGCTACGGCCTCTTGCACGTCTTCCCATTCCACGATGCTGAATCTTTCGATGGCGATGAAATTACCCGAAATATAAACGGTTTTTACGAACGGCAGGTAAAATAATTGTTGCGCCAATGGGGAATTCTTCGTTTCGTCAATGTTTTTATACTCGAAACTTTCGTTTTGGGTAATGAAGTCTTCGAATTCAAATTTCAGGATAGTTGGGTTTTGTGTTTCTTTTATTGTTATTTTTGACATAGTTACTTTAATTTTTTTACAAATTTAACGAAGTTATTTTCTACTAATAACTATATTTGGTTTTTTAAAGAATAAATTAACTTTAATGCC
Organism: Flavobacterium sp.; assembly: GCA_017989775.1. GTDB lineage: Bacteria > Bacteroidota > Bacteroidia > Flavobacteriales > Flavobacteriaceae > Flavobacterium. The sequence goes on along the minus strand of JAGNPF010000041.1, from coordinate 3,879 downwards.
GTTTTGTTCGGATGTTTGTTTCTTTTTTGCATTGTTTTAATTGATGTCTAAGTTTCATGCTTATAACATATTTGAATGTATCATAAAATCAAGTTTTATATAGCCCTTTTTCTTGTCAGTCTTTATTCTTATTCACAAGAAGGCATTGCGGTTTATTCGGACTATTTGTCGGATAATTATTACCTGCTTCATCCCTCGATGGCTGGTGCCGCCAATTGTGATAAAATTAGGCTTACTGCCCGAAAACAGTGGTTTGACCAGACGGATGCGCCTTCGCTTCAAACGGTAAGTTATAACGGAAGAGTGGGTGAAAGATCGGGTGTGGGGATTATTTTGTTTAATGACAAAAATGGATATCATTCGCAAAAAGGGATGAAGTTGACTTATGCGCACCATCTTATGTTTTCAAGGGACGAAATCGATTTGAATCAACTTTCTTTTGGTGTTAATGCCGATTTTTTCCAGAGCGAACTGGATGAAACCGAGTTTTTGCAATCCGGAGATTTTGACCCAATCATCAATGGAACCATCGTTCAAAAAGATGCTTATTTCAATCTTGATATTGGTGCGTCGTATAATTATTTGGATTTTTATGCCCATTTAACCGTGAAGAATGCCATTGAAACCAGAAGAGATATTTATACGGAATATGAAAGCGATAACTTAAGGAAAGTTTTATTGAGTGCAGGTTATATTTTTGGGGATGAAGAGCGAATTTTGTGGGAGCCTTCCATTTTGTTTCAATTGGTTGATAAGACCAAAGAAAAATCAATAGACATCAACATGAAGGCTTACAAAAGTTTTGATTTTGGAAGACTTTGGGGAGCCTTGTCCTATCGCAGAAGTTTTGACGGAGCCGATTACCTTAGCGGAAGCGGGGTTTCTTCGCAAAAACTGCAATACATAACGCCGATTATAGGGATAAACTACAATAAATTCATGTTTGCCTACACCTATTCCAGTCTTATGGGTGATGTGAAATTTGACAATGGTGGTTTCCACCAAATTACTTTGGGTATCGATTTGTTTTGCAAGCGTGAGAAATACCATTGCAAGTGTCCTGCCATCAATTAAGTTAGAAACGACAAACCATTTTCCAGATGTTGATCAAATCCTTGAACGGAAAAACGCCCTCCATACCCGAAGATTGTTATGTGGCAGAAAACGCGACCATAGTGGGCGAAGTGAGTTTTGGCCATTCCTGTAGCGTTTGGTTTAATACGGTAATCAGGGGAGACGTCAATTTTATTACCATTGGTAATAAAGTGAATATCCAGGATGGAGCCATTATTCATTGTACGTATCAAAAACATCCCACGATTATTGGCAACAATGTGTCTATTGGGCACAACGCTATGGTGCATGGATGCGTGATTCACGACAATGTATTGATTGGAATGGGAGCCATTGTTATGGACAATTGTGTGGTCGAAAGCAATTCCATCATTGCCGCAGGAGCCGTTGTTACCCAAAACACGGTCGTCGAATCGGGAAGTATTTATGCTGGAGTTCCGGCAAAAAAGGTGAAAGACATTGACCAGTCCGATTTTGCGGGTGAAATTGAACGCATTGCCAACAATTACGTGATGTATTCCGGTTGGTACAAAAAAGAGGAATAACTACTTCAGAAATCTTTTTCGATTACTTCATATTTGTTTTCCAGAATTTCCGAAAGCACTTTTGGATTGGAATTGGTGTAAAACACGGGTTCTCTTTTTTCTGTTGACGACAATCCCACTTTTTCTTTCAGCACGTTTTGGGTTTGTTTGGCCACGGCTTCACCGGAGTCGATAATGTGGATATTGGCAGGTAATATTTTTTTTATTTGCGGAATCAAATACGGATAATGGCTGCAACCCAAAACCAGGTAATCTATGTTGGCTTCAATCATTGGGTCGAGATAGGAGTGGAGTAATTGCGTCATTTCAGGAGAATCAATATTTCCGTTTTCAATGAGTTGGACCAATCCGTGACCCACTTGTTCGATGATTTTTGTGTTTTGATATTTCTCGGTTGTTTTATGGAAAAGTTCGCTGTTCAAGGTGCCTTGGGTAGCCAAGATTCCTATGGTTTGTGTTTTCGAATTGGTGGCTGCCGGTTTTATGGCCGGTTCTATGCCTATGAAGGGAATCTTGTATTTTGCCCTCAATTCCTGGATGGCATTTGTTGTTGCGGTATTGCAGGCCACCACGATTAGTTTGCAATCCATTTCCAGCAGGAAGTCGGTGTTCTTCATACTCAAAGCCACGATTTCGGCTTTTGATTTCTGGCCGTAAGGAGCATTTTTGCTATCGGCCAAATAGATGGTTTTTTCGTTGGGAAGCAATTGATGAATGGCCGCCCAAATGGAAGTTCCGCCAATTCCCGAGTCAAAAATTCCGATAGGTTTGTTGTTCTCCATAGAAACAAAGTTAAGTGCTGTGTTTTAAATATCCTAAAAATTCAGGGTATAAAAAAACCGCTCAATTCCAATTGTTTTGGTGAGCGGTTTTTTGATTAGGGTAAGGTTTTTTTAGAATCCTAAATCTTTTTTCACGTCGGCAGTCAAGTTTGGACCATCGGCAAGCAAAAGAGTGGCTCCGTCAAGAACATATTGAAAACCTTTTGCTTTTCCTACTTTTTGGATGGAAAGTCTAACTTTTTCGTAGATTGGTTTTGTTATTTCTTCTTGTTTGGTTTGCAATTCTTTTTGTGCATTTTGTCCGTAATCTTGGATTCTTTTTTGCATGTCTTGCACTTCTTTTTGACGTTCTCCGTTTACTGCATCAGTAACTGTGGCAGCTTCTTTGTCGTAAAGGGCCAATTTTGCTTTAAATTCTTCAGCCATTTTTTTGTATTCAGCATCATAAGTGGCGCTTAGTTTTTCCAATTGTTTTTGGGCATCAAGCATGGCAGGCATTTTGGTCATAATTTCACTTACATCTACATGAGCTGTTTTTGCCTGTGCATTCATAGTTTGGCTGGCTCCTAAAACTAGTATTGCAGCAATTAGTAAAGTTTTGATTTGTTTCATTGTTTTAAATATTAATTAATTATTGTTTGTATTTATTTTGTTTTTAATTTTTCTTCATTCGCTTTTTTGGCGGCTTCCCTTTCTTCCAGTATTTTTTTTCTTTTGGCTTCTATTTCTTTTTTACGGTCTTCCATCACTTTTTTGCGATCTTCCAATGCTTTGGCTCTGGCGTCAATTTGTGCTTGTTTGGCTTCCACTGTTGGAGTTTTTGTTGTGTCTTTTACAGCAGGTTCCGGTGAGGTTTCTTTTGTTTTTGCCTCTTCTTTTGTTGTGCTTTCAGAAACCGTGCCAGTTTTTTTGGCCTCTTTTTCTTCCAATGCTTGTTTTCTTTTTTCTTCTTGGGCTTTTTTGTTGTCTTCGACCAGTTTTTTGCGGTCTTCCAGTGCTTTTGCCCTGGCGTCTATTTGTTTTTGTTTTGCTTCATCGGCAGCCGTTTTTGTCGCTTCTTTCTCTGCGTTGGCATTTGAGGCGTTCGCTGGATTTGCAGTTGTAGGTGTAGTTGTTGCTGCTTTTTTGGCTTCCCTTTCGGCTAGTATTTGTTTTCTTTTTTCTTCCTGTGCTTTTTTGTTGTCCTCAACTGCTTTTTTGCGTGCTTCAAGCGATGCTGCTCTTTGGTCGATTATTTTTTGTTTTGCTTCTGCAGTGGCTGTTTTTGAGGCCTCGCTTTGTGCCGCGTTTCCGGCATTGACAGGAGCTGATTTTGATGCGGATGCAGAAGTGCCCGTTTTTTGGGCTTCTCTGTCGGCAATGATTTGCAAGCGTTTTTCTTCAGCGGCTCTTTTTCTTTCTTCTTGCAAGGCTACACGGTCTGCAATGGCTTTGTCTCTGGCCGCTTTTTTGGCATCCAATGCTTTTTGTCTGTCACC
>JAGNPF010000341.1 GCA_017989775.1 Flavobacterium sp. | reverse complement strand
CAAGGGAATGAATCCAACGTGCTCCGAAAATTTGTCATAGACTTTTCCGTTGCGCTTCAAAACTTTTTTTTGTCCTTTTTTGAGACTGCACACAATTTGCTCGTTTCTTTCGTTGATGTCAAATTCGCCGTCAATGACAAAAAACTCTTCGCCGTGCTTGATGTTCTGGACCGCCATCGGGTTGAAATAACTTTTTCCGTAAGACAAATGATAGATGGCATCCAACACATTGGTTTTCCCGATTCCGTTTTTGCCCACAAAGCAATTTATCTTGCCCACAAATTCGAAATCTGCTTCTGAAAAGTTCTTGTAATTGAATAGGGAAATCTTTTTTAAATACATTTGTAAGGCTTGCTGGTATTGAGAAACTTGCTGCTTTTGGAGCGTTTTTTTTTGGTGGGTGCAAATTATTGAAAAATATCGATAAAAGAGGTTTTAGATTTGAATAAAAATTATATTTTTGCCACTCACTAAATTAAAAAATTAAATGGCTACTTATAATAAAAGAGGATATAAAGCACCAAAAGAAAAAGAAGTAAAAGAAGTTGTCGATCCAGCCCAAGACATAACCGTTCTTGAAAAAGACAGTACAACGGCAGGTGTTTTTTCAACATTGGATGAAACTGCTTCCAAAACTGAAGATTTTGTGGCCAAAAACCAGAATGCCATTATTGGAGTAGTGGGAGCAATTGCATTGGTTTTGGTGGGGTATTTGGCTTACCAAAAATTTGTTGCTGCACCAAAAGAAGACGAGGCCGCAACCGAAATGTTCCAAGCCCAACAATATTTCCAGCAAGCCACTGACGGCATTGCCAGTGATTCATTGTATAAATTGTCGTTGAAAGGAGCCGAAGGAAAATTTGGTTTTGTGGATATCGCAGACAAATATTCAGGAACCGATTCAGGAAACTTGGCCAATTATTATGCAGGTATCGCTTACCTGAATACTGGAAAATACACGGAAGCTATCGAATATTTAGGCAAATTCAAATCAGATGACGTGATTTTGAGCTCTTTGGCAAAAGGTGCCATCGGTGATGCTTATTCGCAAAACAAACAACCAAACGAAGCTTTGGAAAATTACGTGAAAGCCGCCGAATCCAATAAAAACGATTTCACCACGCCACGTTTCTTGTTGAAGGCCGGAAAAACTGCCTTGGAATTGAAAAACAAGGAAGAAGCTCTTAAATATTTCACGGACATCAAAGAAAATTACGACAACTCTCCAGAAGCCGCTTCTGTTGACGTGTTGATTGGATTGGCACAATAAATAATTGTAGAGTTGAGATTTTAGAGTTCAGATTTCGTATATTTAGCAATTTAAAATTTAAAATCTAAAATGAAATGGCAACGATAAATAAAAATTTGTCCGAATACGACAAAAACTCAATCCCAGACGCGAAAAATTTTCGGTTTGGGATTGTTGTTTCAGAGTGGAACGACACCATAACCGAAGGACTTTTCAATGGTGCCATCACGGGGCTTCTGGAAAATGAAGTGCCCTCGGAACACATCATTCGATGGAATGTTCCCGGGAGTTTCGAACTCGTTTATGGAGCCAAGAAAATGTTGCAGACCCAAAACGTGGATGCCGTAATCGTGATTGGTTGCGTCATTCAAGGGCAAACCAAGCATTTTGATTTTGTGTGCGAAGGCGTTACCCAAGGCATAAAAGACTTGAATGTGCAAACGGACATTCCGGTCATCTTTTGTGTCTTGACCGACAACACGATGCAACAATCCTTGGACAGAAGTGGAGGAATTCACGGAAACAAGGGAACCGAAGCGGCCATCGCGGCCATCAAAATGGCGTATCTAAGACACCAAGCTTCGTTTAGCCATTTGAAAAACCAACCCTTGTTATCGACAGGCCCTTTGCAAATAGAAGGGTTGAAGATGTTGGAAGAATAAAACAAAAAGATACAATTTTAAAACCCATACTGTTTTTTGATGGTATGGGTTTTTTGTTTTTTTTATGATTTTTTTTGGTAGCAATCCCAATGTAAATTCCTTAAATTTGTTCCCATTGGTTTACACCATGAACCAAAAACTAAAAACCACAAACTGAATAATGTCGAGTATAATCCAATTGCTTCCCGATCATGTTGCCAATCAAATTGCCGCTGGAGAGGTCGTTCAGCGACCGGCTTCGGTGGTCAAGGAATTGCTTGAAAATGCCGTTGATGCGGGTGCCAACGATATCAAATTGATCATAAAAGATGCCGGAAAATCGTTGGTTCAAGTCATTGACAACGGAAAAGGAATGAGCGTGACCGATGCCCGTTTGTGCTTTGAACGTCACGCCACTTCCAAAATTCGCCAAGCCGAAGATTTGTTCTCGTTGCACACCAAAGGCTTTCGTGGAGAAGCATTGGCATCCATAGCCGCCATTGCCCACGTGGAAATGAAGACCAGGCAAGACCAGGAAGAGTTGGGAACCCACATTGTCATTGAAGGCAGCAAGTTTGTGTCGCAGGAAATGGCGGTTTTGCCCAAAGGAACTTCATTTGCCGTCAAGAATTTGTTTTTCAATATTCCCGCCCGACGCAATTTCCTGAAGTCGGACACGGTGGAATACCGACATATTGTGGATGAATTTCAAAGAGTGGCTTTGGCACATCCCCAAATTTATTTTACGTTTTATCACAACGGAAGCGAAATGTTCAATTTGCAGGCTTCGAGTTTCAGGCAGCGAATTGTCAACGTTTTTTCAGGTAAAACCAACGAGAAATTGGTTCCCGTGAACGAAGAAACCGAAATCGTGAACGTTCAGGGTTTTGTTTGCAAGCCCGAATTTGCCAAGAAAAATAGGGGAGAACAGTTTTTCTTTGTCAATGACCGTTTCATCAAAAGCGGTTATTTGCATCATGCCGTGATGGCGGCTTACGACGGACTTTTGAAAGACGGCTCGCAACCGAGT
>JAGNPF010000340.1 GCA_017989775.1 Flavobacterium sp. | reverse complement strand
CTCTAGGCTTTACTTTCTTCTCGTTAATCTTATCTTGTAATTTCTTTTCGGCATTGTTTACCGCATCTAAGATGTTGTCAATTCGTTGTTTGTCGGCTCCGGAAGGTTTTGGTGCTTCGTTTTTATCTTCTTTTTTATCACCGTCGCCTTTGTCCTCTTTTTTGTCTTTATCACCTTTTTCCTTCTCTGGATCTTTTTTCTCGTCTCCTTTGTCGTTCTTGTTGTTTTCCGGTTGTGGTTGTTTGTCTTTTCCGCCGTCTTTTTTCTTATCGTCGTTTCCTTTTGGTGGCGGATTTTCCTTTTTCTTTTTCTTCGCTAAAGCGTAATTATAGCGTGTTTCTTCATCTAATGGATTATTGCGTAAAGCATCTTCATAAGCCTTAGTTGCCAAATCATAATTTTTTTCCAACATAAAGGTATTTCCTAAATTATGGAAAATACGGTGTTTTTCTTCTTTCGTCTTTGCCGATTCTAACGCTTGAATGTATTTGATTTGGGCTTCACCTGGCTGATTTTGACGGTAAATGCTATTCCCTAAATTATATCCTGCAACCGCTTTTTTTGGTGATTTCTTAGATTCGGTAACGCGATAATCTGCTTCGGCTTTGGTATAACTTTTTTGCTCGAAAGATTGATTTCCTTCAAACAGATTTTTGTCTTTTTCTTGACTAAAAAGCACGCCGCTTACTAACAAAACGATGGTATAAACTATTTTATTCATTTTTCTTCTCGTTAAATAAGTTCAACTTTTGCACCCAAGATGTTTTTTTCTCTAACAGGAAAATATCTACTAAAAGCAATAAAAAACCCAATCCTAAAAACCACTGATATTGCGATTCAAAATCAGCTATTTGTTGGGATTCAAATTCTGTTTTTTCAATTTTATCCAATTGTGACTTTACCGCTTCAACTACTTCTTTCGTATTCGAACCATTAATATACTTAGCCTTGGTTTTATCGGAAATGCTTTTTAAAGTTTCCGGATACATTTTCGTGATGACATTATCACCATTTTGATCTTTTTTGTATGAAATGATATTCCCTCGATTATCTTTTATCGGAATCATTGCTCCTTTTTCAGTTCCCATTCCGATGCTGAAAATTCGGACATTTTTATCTTTCGCCATTGCAATCGCTTCGTCGGCACCAACACCGTGATCTTCACCATCGGAAACCAAAATAATCAACTTACTGGTTTCTTTTATATCAAAATAATCAACTGATAATTTCAACGCATCATTAATTGCAGTTCCTTGAGACGAAACCATATCGGTATTCATGCTTTGCAAATACATTTTTGCAATTCCGTAATCGGTTGTCATGGGCAAAACAGGATAAGCACTTCCGGCATAACCCACAATTCCAACTCTATCATTTCCCAATTCATTGATGATTTGCGAAACCAATTGCTTCGTTTTTTCCAAACGATTGGGTGCAATATCTTCGGCCAACATACTTTTTGAAATATCCACCGCAAACACAATATCAATTCCTTGACGTTTCACGGTTTCCATCTTGGTTCCCATTTTTGGGTTGACCAAAGCAATCACCAAACAGGCGAATGCCAACGATAAAACAACAATTTTTAAAACCGGTTTAAAAGTTGATTTTTCGGGACTTAACTTTTTGAACAATTCCAAATCTGAAAACTGGGCTTGCTTTTTTCTTTTCCAAACTAAATTGAATAGAAAAAGAACCACTAGAATTGGAATCAGTGCTAATAAATAAAAATATTTCGGGTTTTCTAATTCAAACATTTTCTTTCTTTCTAAACAATTCCTCTAAAAACTGAATTTCGTAATAAAACTTCAACTCCTAATAATAGGAAGGCCATCAATAAAAACGATCTGTATTTTTCATCGTAATTATAGAATTTCTTTTCATCGACTACTGTTGTTTCTAACTTATTGATATCGTCGTAAATTTCTTGTAATTTTTCTGTTGATGTTGCTCTGTAATATTTCCCATCGGTTGTTTTTGCGATTTCTTGCATTAATTTTTCGTCAATTTCAACTGGCATCATTTTGAAAACTAATTTCCCATTCGCATCTTTTGCAACCGGAAACATCGCTTTTCCATTCGTACCTATTCCAATTGTGTACACTTTTAAACCATATTGTTTCGCAATATCTGAAGCCATTCTTGGATCAATTGTTCCAGAATTATTTACACCATCGGTTAACAAAATAATAATTCTGCTTTTCGCTTTGCTGTCTTTAATTCGGTTGATGGCTGTTGCTAATCCGACACCGATTGCAGTTCCATCAGCAATAATAGAATCGTCATAACCAATGTTTTTTAAGGATTGTAAAATAATTGCCTTGTCGGAAGTGATAGGAGTTAATGTATAACTTTCCGATGCATAAACCACTAATCCAATTCGATCGTTGACTCTATCTTGCACAAATGTTGAAGCTACTCTTTTCAAGGCTTCTAGTCGGTTAGGTTTGAAATCTGTTGCCAACATACTACTGGAAACGTCAATTGCCATTACGATATCAATTCCTTTGGTGGTTTTTGATTTTGAAGTGACATCCACGCTTCTTGGTCGGGCTAAAGCAATAATAATAAAACTCAAAGCCAACAATCGCAACACATATAAAAAGGGTTTCGCTTTGGCTAAAAACGTCTGATTCTGTTTGAAAGCCGAAACCGAAGGCATTTTTATCGAAGCCGAAAGTTGATTTCGCTTATAAAACAACCAAGCAATTGCAATTGGAATTAGTAAAAACAACCAAAAAAATTCCGGATTTAAAAAGGTTACTTTTCCCATCATTTCTTAGCTTTTCTTAGTTCAATTGAATTCTGAATTTTCTCCATAATCTGGTGCGCATATTCGTCATCTTCCTTACAAATTAGAAAAAATTCTTGTGCGCCACCCGCTTGGGCAAAAACCACAATTTCATAACTCATTTTTTGATC
>JAGNPF010000339.1 GCA_017989775.1 Flavobacterium sp. | reverse complement strand
TTTTAAGTATATTTGAATACTAATTAACAGATGAAAAAGAGTAGTTTTTAATGAAAAATGGAGGTGGTCATTTTGCTCCGGAATTAGGTGGTCATTTTGAATTGGAATCAGGTGGTCACTTTAAATTGGAATTGGGTGGTCAATATCACTGGAATTTGCACCTGCAACCATTGCCACTATTGTCCCTTTTTTGCCTTTACCTGATTTATTAGTAACAATAGTATAGAGTTCACCATTAGATAACGAGGTTTCGTCTATTGATAAACGTTTTCCAATGTTTTTAGCAAAAACTAGCCAATCTTTTGCGTGTTTTATTTGATCCCAAGATTTGAAATCACTTAGAAAATCCTTGTATTGGTGTTGTAGATTTTTACCGCTAACCCCATAGAAAGAAGCAATGGCTTTGCAATCATTTGGCTTGGAATCTATTGATTTCTTTTAAAAAAGACGCAAACTCCTGTGTTACCCGAGTTCCGTCTGCCACTAAATTCCAATCTCTAAAAACCACTTTTCCAGTGTCTTCATTGAGCCATCTTCTGCGGGTGATATGCAGGTATACTTGATGTCCCCGAATTGGAAAATCCTGAACAGTTATCTGGTCAAAGAATCCTTTGGAACTTAATTTGTGTTGGCGATATTCTTTAGGAATAGAATTGATCTCTTTTAAATAAAGATGAAGTATTTCTTCCCCTTTTTCATAAGAAGTTAGTTCAAAATAGTCCACTATAATTTCTGGTAATAATAACTTGAGAAGCTCCCCAAAAGAATCTTGCATTTTTTATAATTTTGAAATGCAAAAATCGACTTTTTAATATTTTCCCACAACTTTTAGGATTGATCCATCTTCAAATCCCAAAAACCGCGAAAAACAAACAATGGAGCAATGCAATTATTCAGCCATTTGACCAAGATTGCATCGCTCCATATTTCATTTCAATCGGTGTTGAATTACCGACAATTTCAACCAAAAAGCATCAAAACAAATCATCAACCGAAAGATATCTTTCGCCCGTGTCGTAATTAAAGGTCAAGACCACTGCATCTTCGGGTATTTCGGCCAATTTTGACGCAACGGCAGCGAGGGAAGCCCCTGTTGAAATCCCCACAAAAATTCCTTCTTCGTTGGTCAATCTTTGGGCAAAAGAATAGGCTTCCTCTTTTCCGATTGTAATAATTCCATCCACGTATTCCCCATTGAAAACTTCGGGAACAAAGCCGGCTCCAATACCCTGAAGCGGGTGTGGCGAAGGCGAACCTCCCGACAAAACAGGCGACAAAGCCGGTTCTACGGCATAGGTTTTAAGGTTGGGGAAGTGTTGTTTCAAAATTTTGGAAACACCCGTGATGTGTCCGCCGGTTCCCACTCCGGTTATCAGGTAATCGATGCCTTCGGGAAAATCCTTCAAGATTTCCTGGGCAGTGGTTCTTTCGTGCACCTCGACATTGGCTGGATTGGTAAATTGTGACGGCAAAAACGAATTGGGCGTTTCGGCGGCCAGTTCAATTGCCTTGGCAACGGCACACGAAGTTCCTTTTTCTTTTGGCGTCAAAACAAATTCGGCACCATAGGCGTTCATTATTTTTCTTCTTTCGATACTCATCGATTCGGGCATCACCAGAATAACCTTGTAGCCTTTTACGGCAGCCACCAAGGCAAGTCCAATTCCCGTGTTTCCGGAAGTAGGTTCAATAATGGTCGAATCCGGGTTCAAGAGGCCTTTTTTCTCGGCATCTTCAATCATCGCCAAGGCAATCCTGTCCTTGATGCTGGCTCCGGGATTGGATTTTTCCAGTTTGATCCACACTTGGTGTGATTTGAAAAGTTTGTTCAATTTTACGTGGGGAGTATTCCCTATCGTCTCCAAAATGCTTTGATATTTCATGATTTTTTAAATATTGTTTATTGAATGTTTAAAAAAAGAATCCCAGAAAAAAAAGGAATCATTGCTCCTTTGTTTTCGTTTTCAACGCTTTTTTTAATTTTTTTTGCTTTAAACAATCTGGGAATACCTATTATTTCATTTCCAAATTGAAAAAAGCAACTCAAAAGTAGTGATTTTCAAATGAAAATAATCAAAAAAAGAACACAAACAAAAAACAAGACCCTATCAGGCTTTGCAAAAAGGATGCTTACCCATACGCTCTCTTTTCTTTGGAACATTGGCTACAGCTGACCAATAGTCAGGCTATTTTTTGAACTGGTTGGTCTTGTTTGCAGTGACACAGCAGACTATTTCTGCCCTATTATCCCATTATGCAGCGCAGCACATGTTCGATCTTCAGACCGGCATATTCGCAGAATTCCTCGATGGAAATTAGTTGATGAGCTTCTTTATCGAGATGTTTTTTAATCTTCAATAAATACAATCTCGCCTGCGGATATTCTTTGCCCATAATGCCCTGCACGTCTTTGGGATAAATACATACCATTGTGCCTCTTGCAATCACTTATTTGTTTGTTACTATTTTATTATGCTTTATTGCAATTCTATTTCATACACTACTCATACTCTATCCATACTCTTGTCATACAATCCTCAAAGTCGGAGACTTTTACGAAGCGTGGGTCAGTCTAGAAAGACAATTTCTTAATTTTCAGCAATTGTTTTTCAAGGCTTCTAATCTTTTTTTCTTTTCTTTTTTCACAATCTTTAACAGCCTCTTCTTTTGTCAAGTGAAAATCGGTTCCGTAAAATTCAGCATAAAAAGGAAATGCATCCGGTTTGCCATAGCAACTTTTTATTTCCGTACTTACATCCATTACACATTCCATAATTCCAATTGAAAAAACATATTTTGTAACAATCCTGTCCTAAATAAAATTTCTTCATATAAAATCTGACCATTTCATTGAGTTTAATCTTTGAAATGGTCTTTTTTCAAAACAGAACCCCTTGTATGTTTTTTGGAGGAGGCTCAATATGTTCTT
>JAGNPF010000338.1 GCA_017989775.1 Flavobacterium sp. | reverse complement strand
GAATTTGGGTTGTCCGTACCCGATGGTGACCAAATCCGGGATGGGTTCGGGTTTAATCAAGAATACTGAACAAATCAACCACATTCTGGAAAGGGCGCATTCCGAGACGGACATTTTGGTGTCAATGAAAATGCGTTTGGGCTACGACACCACCGAAGAAATCCTGGATGTTTTGCCTATTTTGGACCGCTATCCCCTCAAGAACATCGCCATTCACGCCCGCATTGGCAAACAATTGTACAAAGGCGGCGTGCATTTGGATGCGTTCCAACATTGTATCGACAATACCAAGCACAAACTGTATTACAACGGCGACATCACTTCTGTCGCCAAATTCAAGGAAATGCAGGAGCGTTTCCCGACCATCGACCACTGGATGATAGGACGCGGATTAATTTCGGATCCTTTTTTGCCGAGTATGATTCGAAGCAATTCATTGGAATATCCCAAAAACAAAATGGAATTGTTTCGTGAATTTCACGATGTTTTGTATGCCATTTACAGCGAGTCGTTATCAGGACAAACCCATATTTTATTGAAAATGTATCATTTGTGGGAGTACTTTTCGGTTACTTTTTCGAATCCACACAAGGTGTTGAAACAAATCAAGAAAGCGCAAAGCATCCGCAATTATGAAGCGGCGGTGGATGCCATTTTCAAGAACGAGAAGATTTAGATTGCAGTCATTGCAAGGAACGAAGCAATCCCATAACTTGAGCAATTAACGAGGCAACCTATGTGATTTCTTCTTTGTCGAAATGACAAAACACCATAAAAAATAGCTCGCAAGGTTTCCCACGGTTGAAACCGTGGGCTATAGAAAATGAATGCTATCCCTTGATCCAATCCAGGATTTCCGGGTCTTTGGGCAAGGTTTTCGGGGCAATTACTTTTTCCAATTCTCCTTTTTCATTGATTAAATATTTCTGGAAATTCCATTGCACTTCGCTGTCCTGCAATCCGTTTTTGGATTTTTGTGTCAGAAATTGATAGATTGCACACATGTCCTCTCCTTTTACCGAAACTTTGTCCATCATCGGGAAAGTCACTCCGTAATTGAGTTGGCAGAAACTCGCAATTTCTTCGTTGGTTCCCGGTTCTTGACCTGCAAAATTATTGGCCGGAAAGCCCACGATTACAAATCCTTTCGAGGCATATTCTTTGTACAAGGCTTCCAATTCCTTGTATTGGGGCGTCAATCCACATTTGGAAGCAGTGTTGACAATCATTATTTTCTTGCCTTTCAAGGCAGCAAAATCGAATGTTTCTCCCGACAAGTCTTTTACTTTAAACTGATAAATGGTTTGTTTTTGCATGGTTGCATCGGTTTTGGTGGATTTGTTCTGGCCTTGGCAATTCCAAAAAAGGAATACACCGAATACCAAGATAAACAGGTTTTTCATTGGATTATTTTTTTTATAAAAATAGGTAAATTGATTTTTTAAATACTAGAACGATTGCTAAAGTTTTGATAATTTAAGCTTTTCAAATTAATCATCTTACCCAATACCAAATTATGCCTGGATTTGGATTACTTAGTCCGCCACCTGCATTATCTATCCAAGGAGAAGGATTCCAGCCGTTACATGTAGAAATCAATGTACCCCACCAATTACCGCCTCCATCATCTGTAGTTATTGTTCCACATTGACCTTCTTCTTGATACCACGGCATTCTTTCACTAATACCATCATTACTGAAATAATTCCAAGTTCCAAATTTTGTATTCAGCGTAATATTTGTTTGGGAATTATTTGTTTTCACAAAACTATAATTCCCGTTGGCTGTCCAAATACCCCCATAACTTCCCCTAGTAGTTGCATCAATCATGTATTGAAAACCGCTACTGCTTTTTTTAATATAATCGGCCCAACCAATAATAGAATAATTGGGAGTAGCTGGATTTATGACATCTGCAGTATTTGAAAAAGGCATAGTGGTGTTCAACGAAATGGCATTAGAATAATTCCAGCCCCCACTGTTTGAGTTTTTCATAATTAAAGTCCATCCTCCTCCATCGGTTGTCATATCGGCATAAATCTGGAAAGGAGTTCCTCCGTTAATGTTGGGATTGCTTATCCAATACAATCCATCCGGAGATGATGGATAATCTTGTTTGATTTGATAAGCACTTGTAGCTGCCGTTCCTGCTGTCAATCCGTTATTCACCGAAGAAATGATTTTTCCATTCGAAGTTAGTCCATTTCCATAACCTACATTTCCATTTTTATTTATGGATTGAGGAATATTAGTATCTATTTTTCCATATTTGTCTATTGTTGGAATTTGTTTAAAAATGGCAATTTCATCAATACTACCCGATCTAATAAAAATATCAAATCGATCCATTGCTGGAGCAAAACCAGTTGCTGTTGCAGATGGACTCGTTGGATTCAAATAATTAAAAGTGGACAAGTCCGGATTAATCCACATTTCTGTTTTATTCAAGTTATAGTCTATACGAACCACTACCAAATTTTGTGCACTTAAACTTTGGTGGCTTCGGCTGTTGTAGCTCTTGTAGTTTCAGTTGCAATTGCGTTGGCATTTGCTGTTTCTGCTGTTATGGCTCTGGCGATTTCGGCATTTAATGCTGCTGCACTAGTCGTGGCACTGGCATCAACATAAGTTTTAACTGCTTTTTCTGTTGGAAATTTCACATCCGAATTGGAAGCGAAAGTTCCATCGATACTTTTGTTGGCAGTGTTTTCTTTGGTGGCTTCGGCTGTTGTTGCTCTTGTAGTTTCAGTTGCAATTGCGTTGGCATTTGTCAATTCTGCGGCTCTTGCTGTGGTGGCTTCTACGGTAATTGCATTGGCATTGGCTAATTCTGCGGCTGTGGCTCTGGCGATTTCGGCATTTAATGCTGCTGCACTAGTCGTGGCACTGGCATCAACATAAGTTTTAACCGCTTTTGTCGTAGGATATTT
>JAGNPF010000337.1 GCA_017989775.1 Flavobacterium sp. | reverse complement strand
ATTTCCTATCCAGAAGCCGTGGCTTTCAAGAACAAATACAAATATCCTTTTACCGAAACTTCCATTTCTTTTACGGCCACCACCACGGCAGAAATTAAATACGAATCCAACAAAACCGACCCAGAAAACACGATTGTTGGGGTGGACGAATATTTTATGGGCAACTCCGGATTGGAAACCAGTTCCGGCAGAAATTTCACTGGATTCGACATTCAAAACAATACCTACAATTGTATCGTGGGCTCCGATTTTCAAAAAGGATTGCTGAAAGACGTCAACCCAATAGACAAAATAATTTCGATTCGAGGCGCCAAGTTTAAAGTAATTGGCGTACTGAAAGAAAAGGGCTCCACCTTTGGAAACAGCCAGGATTTGAGGGTCTTGATTCCCATTCAAGTCGCCCGTTCCTTGTTTACGGCACCCCGAATCAATTATACCGTCAGTTCGATGATAACCAAAAACGAATTGCTCGAACAAGCCGTGGACAATGCCATAAGCACGATGCGGCAAGTACGAAAATTAAGTCCCGTAAAAGACAATAATTTTGCCATTTCAAGAAGTGATGATTTAATCAACAGAATCGAAAGTCTTACCGGTTATTTGAAGATTGCCGCCTTTGTAATTGGACTGATTACAATTTTAGGTTCCTCCATCGCCTTGATGAACATCATGATTGTTTCGGTAACGGAGCGAACCCGAGAAATTGGCGTCCGAAAAGCATTGGGAGCCAAAAAAAGCACCATTGCCTTCCAGTTTTTCATAGAAACCCTGCTTATAGGCCAATTAGGTGGTTTTACCGGAGTTTTATTGGGCATTTCGATAGGAAACCTTATTGCAATGGCCATGGAATTTGACTTTGTAATTCCCTGGGACGCCATAATAGTGGCGTTTGGCATCAGTTTTATTGTCGCCGTAGTTTCAGGCTCTTATCCTGCACTCAAGGCCGCCAAACTGGATCCAATCGAGGCTTTGCGTTATGAATAACAGTGATCAGTAATCAGTTTTTGAGTGGTCATCCACGGCAATCACTTTTAAAATTTTCGGACATAATCCGAGCCAAGCGAACATACTAATCAGTTCTAATTAATTCTTCTTATTGGAAATATATTTAGGTATAATATAACCACTCCAGTTGTCACGCTGGAAGCGTCTCAAAGCTCGAGAGCAAGATAATTTAGACGCTTCCAGCGTGACAAATAGCAAGAATAATACCGTCATAAATATATTAACTTCAAAATTATAAATTAACAGAACTCGATTACATTCAAACTTTTTAAGCTTAAAAAACATTCAGTTTTTTTTTTAGCCACTAACAAAACTGAACACTCAAAAACTGACCACTGAGCACTTAAATCGTACCTCGAATCATTCTATCATTTCCGTAAATATCTTTGCGTAATTCGATATTTTTGAAATTCATTTTTTCAAGCAACTCCATCATTTCTTTTCCCAAATACTGATTGATTTCGAAGAATAATTGTCCGTTTGGAGACAAATTTTTCTGGGCCAATTCGGCAATTTTTCTATAAAACACAAGTGCATCATCGTCTTCTACAAAAAGTGCCAAATGTGGTTCGTTGTCCAAGACATTTTTCTTGATTTCCTCTTTTTCCAATTCGCGGACATAAGGCGGATTCGAAACAATGATGTCAAATTGCTGCCCCAAATCTTCGATTTCAAGAATATTTTTTTCTAGAAAAGCAACTTCTACTCCATTGATTTCAGCATTTCTTTTGGCTGTGGCCAATGCTTTTTCGGAAACATCAATCGCAAAAACCTGGGCATTCGGAATGTTTTTGGCCAATGAAATGGCTATGCAACCACTTCCCGTTCCAATATCCAAAATTTTAATCTTCCCGCTGTCATCCTGAGCGGAGTCGAAGGACAACTTCCGACTTCGAATAATCCAATCAACCAATTCCTCCGTTTCGGGTCTTGGAATCAGGACATTTTCGTTGACTTCAAATTCCAAACCATAAAAACTGGTTTTTCCTAACAAGTATTGAACGGGAATTTCTTTTTTGAGTTGTTCCAAAATCGAATTCCAAAGCTGGATTTCTTCATCGAAAAAAGTCAAGTCGGGATTTAATGCCAAATCAATTCTCTTCAATTGTTTTTTGGCTTCCAAAATCAAAAAGAAAAAACTTTCGGCTTCGCCAGCATCGTAAATGGACGAAAGTTCTTGAATGAATTGGGCTCTGTAATCTTTAATTTTTATACTCATAAATTAGCTTAATTCCTTCAACATCCAGACCGGACAAGAAACGTGACCCGTGTTTCCCATTGGCGAACAAATATAATCGAAACCCACTTTTTTGTAGAGTTTCTGGGCATCGTGCATAAAAGGCATCGTCTCGAGATAACACTTTTTGAAACCAAAATCCTTGGCTGCCTGCAAACAAATTTCCATCATTTGGCTTCCTATTCCCAGACCGCGAGCTTCCGGCAGAAAATACATTTTTTGCAATTCGCAAATGGTTTCGGCTTCATTTTGCAAAGGCGCCACTCCTGCTCCCCCAATGATTTCACCCCTATTTTCGACCACAAAATAAACCGATTGAGGCTTATTGTATTCCTCGAACATCAAATCCAAATACGGATCGGCATAAGCCGTTCCCACTTTCGGAATGTTCAATTCGTCAAAAACAGCCCGTATTAATTGGGCAACCGATTGATTGTCTTTCTGTTCTATTTTCCTGATAATCCAATTTTCCATTGTTTTTGAAATACTGATTTGGTCTCACAAAAATAGTTATTGTTTATTGGATTAATCCAAAGATTCAAAACTAAATCCTAAACTCAAAAATTACTACTTTTGCATTTGTGAACACCAATGAAAAATACATCCGCCGCTGCATCGAATTGGCCAAAAATGGTTTGGGAACAACTTATCCCAACCCAATGGTGGGAAGCGTTATTGTGTGTGACGGAAAAA
>JAGNPF010000336.1 GCA_017989775.1 Flavobacterium sp. | reverse complement strand
GGACCAAAAGCCGGTACTGGTCAACAAATAGCCAAAGATGATTGGACCGAAGAAACCTCCCAATCCACCAATCATTCCAACCATTCCTCCCACTACTCCCACTTCAGTCGGGAAATATTCCGGAATGTGTTTGTAAACTGCCGCTTTCCCGATTCCCCAAGAAATACCAATCAAGATGACCAAAACCAAATATACCCACATATTGGCACTAAAATGAATGGACGTAATTCCTTTGGCCAACAATTCTTTTTTCTTTACTTCCTGGTTTTCTTTGACAACCACTTCTTGCCAAGAATTTTTACTTGGAAATATGGAATTATCAAGCGGTTTTTCCACTTTTTTATTGATTGGAAAATCTTTGTCCCCCACTTTCACGTTGGTTTCAGAAACTTCGGTCACGATTCCTTTTTTTCCTGCCATGACTCCGGGACCGGCCGTCGTGATGTCCATTTTAGGCACCATCAACAAAGCACTTAATATTACTGATGAAGACAAAACCCAATACATTACTTTTCTGGCTCCAAATTTATCCGATAAATAGCCTCCAAAAGCACGAATTACTCCAGAGGGCAAACTAAACATGGTGGCAAACATCCCTCCCATTACCAAACTCGTTTGATACACATTCATGAAGTTGGGCAACAACCATTGTGCGTAGGCCACAAAACAACCAAACACCAAGAAATAGTAGGCTCCAAATCGCCAAACTCGAACGCTTTTCAAGGAACCCAACATTTGCGAAACGGTTTTGGTGTGGTTTTCAATTCTTTTGTTTTTGGCAAAAATCAAGAACAAAACCCCTATAATCACCAAGGCAAAACCATAAATAACAGGCAATAACTTCCAACCGTTTTGCGGATCTTCCACCGAAAAATGGTTCAACAAAGAAGGCGCCATAAAGGTCGTGATTGCCGCACCTGCATTTCCCATTCCGAAAATACCCAAGGCTCTACCTTGCCATTCTTTTGGATACCAAATGGAAGTAAATCCGATACCCACGGCAAAACTGGTTCCCACCATACCAAACAAGAAACTCAAGACGGCAAACATAAAAAAGCTGTTGGCCAGGGGAAGCAAAAACAGGGGAATGGAACAAAGAAGCAATAAAAAGGAGAAAACATATTTTCCGCCATATTTATCGGTCAGCATTCCAATGGGCAAACGCATGATGGAACCTGTTAAAATTGGAATTCCCAAAAGCCAACCCACTTGCACGACACTCCAGTTGAAAATGCCGTTGTCCACCAAAAAGGTAACCAACACTCCATTTAAAGTCCAACAAGCAAAACATACCGTAAAGGCTAGGGTATTCAGAAATAAAATTCTGTGGGATTGTGATAATGAATTTGTAGTTGTCATAATACTTATATTTTTTTGACAAAAATAAATACTAATACTCGATTAAAATCTGCGTTTTCGCAGTTTTTGAAAAATATTTACGTATTTATACGTATTTATTCTATTTACTACTTAGTTTTTATTCTTGTATTCTTGAAAACAGTGCCATTAGAGCAATGAAAACTCGTTGGCTTTGTTGGAAAGTTCCATCAAGTTTTTAACCTTCAATTTTTTCATCAAGTTAAAACGGTGCACTTCGGCCGTTCTTTTGCTGATGTCCAAAGCTTCGGCAATTTCCTTGTTGCCTTTTCCAGACAACAGCAATTTAAGTATTTCTTTTTCTCTTTTGGTAATCATCATGTCCTCGTCCAAGGATTGTTTCGATTCCATCGTGGCGGCAGGATTGCTCAATTGTCCTATCAATATGGACGAAATGTCTCCACTGAAATATTTTCCCCCATTGGAAACAGTGTGTACGGCTTTGAGGAATTCTTCCTTGCTGGAACCTTTCAACAAATAACCGTCGGCTCCCGCACGGATGGATTTCAGGACATACTCTTCGGATTCGTGCATCGAAAGCATGATGATTTTGACGAAATTTCCTTGAGCCCTCAATTTTTCCACCACTTCAATACCTGTCAAATTAGGCATACGAATATCCAAAATCAGCAAGTCCGGTTTTTCTGTTTCAACCACTTTCAAGGCTTCCAATCCATCGGTAGCTTCTCCAACCACTTTTATGTTGGCTTCATTTTCCAATAATGATTTGATACCATCTCTCACAAACACATGATCGTCCGTCAAAACAACTCGAATAGTATTACTCATAACTTACTTAATTTTAAATTTCATCATTACGTATATAAACCTAAAAAACAAGGCTAATATACGTATTTTTTTAATAAACAAAAAATAGATGGCAGGTTTCAGGTTTTAGACGGCAGACTGAAACCTGTTAAATGGGAATATTGAAAGTCACCCGGGTTCCTTCGTCAATTATCGAATTGATAAAAACACGCCCGTTGATGTACTGGATTCTTTCTTTCATGAAGAGCAAGCCCATCCCGGATTCGCTGTTTCTTTTTTTCTCGGCTTCACTCATGTCAAACCCCTTTCCGTTGTCGTCGATGGTGATGCTCAGGATGTTGTTGCTGTGCGAAAGTTGCACGATGATATGGGTAGAATCGGCGTATTTGATGGCGTTGTTGATGGCTTCCTGCGTCAAACGATAGATGTTTATTTCGATTAACGAATCCAGTCTTTGTTCAAAATTGGTTTTGTTGTAAAAAAGAATGTTTTTACCCGTCAATTTCGATAATTCCTGCGTCAGTTTTGACAAGGAAGACACAATCCCGTGGTCGCTCAATTCGGGCGGCATCAGGTTGAAAGTAGCGGTTCTCACCCCTTTGATGATGTCCAAAGCCAATTTTTTGAGGTATTCTATTTTCTGTTCCGATTTTTCCTTGTCGTCCAGATTGATGCTTTCCAGACTGAATTTCAATCCAGTAAGCATTTGCCCGATACCGTCGTGAATCTCCTTGGCAATACGGTTTTGTTCGTTTTCCTGGTTTTCGACAATCTTGCTCGAAATCACTTTTTGCTG
>JAGNPF010000040.1 GCA_017989775.1 Flavobacterium sp. | reverse complement strand
CACGCCTTTGAAAACGGTGACTTCGTTGTCGGTTTTTGTGGGTGCTTTTCCGGGAGCCATTCCATTCATGTTGGGTTGGGTTGCCGCAACGGGAGATTTTGGCATCGAAGCCGGAACCTTGTTCTTGATCCAGTTTTTTTGGCAGTTTCCCCATTTTTGGGCCATTGGTTGGTTTTTGTATGAAGACTATGAAAAGGCAGGTTTCTTTATGTTGCCAACGGGCAAAAAGGATAGGGGGACGGCTTTGCAAATCATATTATACACGGTTTGGCTGATTGTTGCTTCACTTTTGCCGTGTTTGGGCTATACCGGACAATTGTTTATTACACCGCTAGCCGCAGTTTTGGTGTTTTTGTTGGGACTTTGGATGCTTTTTTATGCCGTGAAATTGTATAAATTAAGAACCGCCAAAGCCGCAAGAACCTTGATGCTGGTTAGTGTTTCCTATATTACTTTATTGCAGTTAATTTATATATTTGATAAAATTTTAAGATAGTTATGACAACGACAATGACCGCCGATGAGCACAAATCAAGAACAGCAAGATCGTACAAATTACTGCTGTTGTTCGCGATAATAAGCATGATTATGATGTTTGCAGGACTCACTAGTGCTTTTGTGGTAAGTAAGTCCAGAGTGGATTGGTTGAAGGATTTTCAATTGCCATCTGCTTTTTTCTACAGCACGGCAGTGATAATAGGCTGTAGTGTTACTTTTCATTTGGCCAAAAAAGCCATTCAAAAAGACAATCAAAAAGCGACAACTGCATTTCTTTTGACTACTTTGGCATTGGCAATTTTGTTCGTGGTTTTGCAATTTGTTGGCTTTGGGCAAGTGGTGGAGAATGGGTATTATTTCACGGGAGCCGAAAGTTCCATCACCACAACATTCCTTTATATAGTGACTGTCGTGCACCTATTGCATCTTGCTGGAGGACTAATTGCTCTTTTGATTATCATTTTCAATCAATTGAAACAAAAATACAATTCGACTCAAACGCTTGGTATTGAGTTGGGTGCAATGTATTGGCACTTTCTTGATTTATTGTGGGTGTATTTATTTTTATTTTTATTTTTCTTTAAATAATAAAAAATTGTAGATTTGAAAACTTTTTAACGAATAACTTTTATGGATACAGTTACTACTGCGAATAGTGGAGAAAAAATTTGGGGAGGCGGAGACACTCAGCCAATGGGAGCCAGTTATGGTAAATTAATGATGTGGTTTTTTATCGTGTCTGATGCCTTGACTTTTTCTGGTTTTTTGGCTGCTTATGGCTTTTCTAGATTTAAATTTATTGAAACTTGGCCTTTGGCCGATGAGGTGTTTACACACTTCCCATTTATGCACGGCGTTTCGGCACCGATGTATTATGTGGCATTTATGACATTTGTCTTGATTTTTTCATCTGTTACCATGGTTCTTGCCGTTGATGCTGGTCATCAACTAAAAAAAGATAAAGTAGCCCTTTATCTGTTCTTGACCATCATTGGAGGTTTAATCTTCGTTGGCTCACAAGCTTGGGAGTGGAAAAACTTCATCAAGGGTGAATACGGTGCAATCGAAACCAAGGGAGGAAGTTTGCTTCAGTTTGTTGACAAAGATGGAAAACGTGTTGCGTTGGCAGATTTTGCAGCCACTTTGCCGGAAGAGAGAGAACAATTGACCAAAAATAAAGGAAAATGGTTTATGGACGAAGCAGCTTTGCCTAGCTATTCCGTGGCAGAAGTTCAGGCTGGTTTCAAGGCTCATCCAGAAATTTTGGTTAGAACAGAGACTATTTATGAAGATGGCACAGCTGCCGAAAAAGATCCAAAAATCAATCATGAATTGACAAAACACAAACACAAAACGGTTTTGACAAGAGCAGAATCTGAATCCAGATTGGCTCAAGCCGCATTGGTTGTGGAAGGTGCCAACTTGACCAGAAACGAATACGGTAGCAAATTGTTTGCCGACTTCTTTTTCTTCATAACAGGTTTTCACGGATTCCACGTATTTTCGGGGGTAGTAATCAATATTATTATTTTCTTCAATGTTATATTGGGAACTTACGAGAAAAGAAAAAGCTATGAAATGGTGGAAAAAGTGGGGCTATATTGGCACTTTGTTGATTTGGTTTGGGTATTCGTATTCACGGTTTTCTATCTAGTTTAATTTACAAAAAGTAATTATTATGTCACACGCACACGAATCAAATGCAAAAAGAATATGGACGGTTTTTGGAATTTTGTCCATCATAACAATTGTTGAGGTAATTTTTGGGATTATAAAGCCGGAATCGTTACACATGACAAATTTCTTGGGCTTGAATTTATTGAACTGGTTATTCATCGTTTTAACATTGGTTAAAGCTTATTATATTGTTTATGCTTTCATGCATATGGAAGGTGAAACAGCTTCATTGAAAAATTCGGTAATTTGGCCGTTGATTTTTTTGGTGGTTTACTTGCTTTTTATTCTTTTGACGGAAGCACATTATATATTTGGGGTTTTTAAAGATAGCACGATCAAGTGGAATTTTTAACAAAATATTAATTCAATAAAAAGGGTGCGCTTTGCGTGCCTTTTTTTATTTTTGCACATTATACTTCGGCACAATCATGAAAAAAAATATTGTTCTCTTCATCCTTTTTGTTTTACCTATTGTTGCCTATCTTTTTTTCGCATCGGGAGTGAACAGTTTTACCAAACTACCCGTTATTACGCCAAAAGTTGCTGATTTCGGTAATTGGAAATCCTTGGACAACCAAAAAATAAGTTTGAATGACAAAATAACGATTCTTGGTTTTTCAGGTTCGAATCTCTTGGAAAACAGGGGGAATTTTTTTAATCTCAACCAAAAAATCTATCAACGCTACCATACTTTCAAAGACTTGCAATTTGTGGTCTTGTGTCCTTTGGGAACCGAGGACGAAGCCAAAAGTGTCGTTGATGCCTTGAAAGCATTCACCGATGTCAGTCAGTGGCATTTCGTTTTCGCTTCGCCCGAAGAAATCTCGGCCTATTACAATCAATTAAAATTGGTGGAGAAATTGGATGCCCATTTGGGAACTCCAAACGTATATATTTTGGACAAGGAAAGAAACCTCAGAGGGAGAAAAGACAAGAAAGGTTATAAAGAGGGTTACAATACGTTCCATCCCGCCGAATTGAGCAACGAGATGCTGGATGATTTCAAAGTTATCTTGTACGAATACCGTGCGGCGCTCAAAAAGAACCACAACGCCTCAAAACGGCTTTAACTCATAGAAAACATGCTTAAAAACAAATCATACATCTGGATTTCTTTTGTTATCCTGATTTTTGGGATTTTGGTTATTCCGGAAATTGTGGACAGGATTGAAAACAACGGTGTCGTAAAAGGTGACCGATTGGGCAAGGTTTCCAATTCGTCAAAAGAGGATGCGAATTTGCAAACAATTGGTCCCGCTCCAAAATTTGAATTGGTGAACCAAGACAATGTCAAGATTACCAATGAAACCTACAAAGGGAAAGTGTATGTCCTGGAATTTTTCTTCACGACTTGTCCCACCATTTGTCCCAAAATGAATCAAAGTATGTTGATTATTGAAAAAAAGTTCTTTGGCAATCCTAATTTTGGCATCGTTTCCATTTCCATCGATCCGGAACACGATACACCAGCAGTCCTGAAAGATCACAAGGAATTATTGGGCGTTAAATCCTCCAACTGGAATTTCTTGACGGGAGACAAAACCTATATTTTCGATTTGTCCAACAAAGGATTCAACCTTTATGCGGGACAAAACGGCAAAGCAAAAGGAGGTTTCGAACACTCGGGATTGTTTGCCCTGATTGACAAAAACGGCAACATTCGATGCCGAAAAGACGAGTTTGGAAACCCGATTTTGTATTATGACGGTTTGGAGAAAAAAGGAGTGAGAGACATTCAACAAGACATAGCAGTTTTATTAAAAGAATAAAGATGGAAAATCATTCGTTAGAACAAAAATTCAACAAGTTTATAGTAGTAGTGTCCATTTTGATTCCGGTCGTGGTGGCACTTCTTTTTAGTGTCAAACTAAAAGATTTTGGGTTTGATGTAGAGCCTCTTTCATTTCTTCCACCGATTTATGCGACAATAAACGGGATTACCGCCGTTGTTTTGGTTGCGGCAGTTTTGGCCATTAAAAACGGAAAGAGAAAATTGCACGAACAATTGATGACGACTGCCATCGCGCTTTCGGTAGCTTTTTTGGTAATGTATGTCGCTTATCACATGACTTCCGATTCCACAAAATTTGGTGGAGAAGGGATGATTAGAAACGTGTATTTCTTTATTTTGATATCGCACATTCTTTTGTCCATTGCCGTAATTCCGCTGGTCTTGGTAACTTACGTTCGTGCCTTGGCAGAAAGATTTGACAAGCACAAAAAAATCGCCAAAATCACTTTCCCGATTTGGTTGTATGTTGCTGTTACCGGAGTGGTGGTTTATTTAATGATTTCTCCTTATTATGTTTAGTATAGAACAAAGAGCAAAGAACAAAGAGCAAAGAGGTAATGGAGTAAGAGTGTTTTTCTATATTCTTTTTTCTATATTCTTTTCTCTGTCTGCAAATGCCCAATGCGCGATGTGTCGTGCCGCTTTGGAAACCGAAGGAAATTCCGCAAAGTCACAAGCCGTAAATGACGGAATCGTTTACTTGATGGTCATTCCGTATTTGCTTGTTGGCGGAATTGGGTATTATATTTATCGAATGAGAAAGAAGAAAAAGCAGGAATAGCAATTGCAAAAATCAAATACAAAATCAATCGCAATTTCAATCTAAATTTGCTATCTGAATTCTACTTCAAACCATCCACTGAAACATTTACGGTGCCGTTTACTTTTATGAAGGCTACGATGGCCTTGTTGGTCAATTGAATTTTCTGAAATTGAATATCCTCCATTTTTCCGTTGACAAAAACGCCTGGCATAGGGGAATAATTTTTTAGATAAGCAGCCATACTTCGTTTCCCTTCTTCCAAATTGGGAACTATGGAATAGCGACAACTTTCCTGAATTTTTCTTAAAACCAGTCCTTGTGCCAGCCAGTTGGCAGTTCTCGTTAATTTGTTTTTGGTGTCCAAGGCATAATCCAGTTTGTCGAAATAAATTTCTTTGGTCTGTTCGTTATATTGTGGGAAACCCGTCAAATAAATCGTTCCATTTACCGTGCCCAAAAGATCCAAGGCAATCACCATTTTGTCGTTTTTATGCCAAATTTCAACATTTTGCACTTTTACTTTTTTAGTTCCAGAGCCAAATTCCTGTCCTGCAAAATTCTTGGTCATTATTTTGGTCGCTTCTGCATAAGTAGAAACCGCGGCGATATTTGCAGTAATTTGGTTTGGGATTTTAGTTACCGGTTTCAGGATAATTTTTGACGCATCAAATTTAGATTCCGGTTTGTTTCCTATCAAAGTTTCCATCATGCATTTCATTCCCATTTCCATCAAAAAAGTGTCGTTTTTGAGTTTGGCATTGGTCGAATAGATTTCCACGGGAACAATTTGAAGCCAACTTTCATAAGCTTCGCTCATTTGAAAAGGGGTGCATATTTTCTCCAAGGCAGCCAAAACATTGGGCTTGAAATCCATTGATTTTTCGATGGCGGCATCAATCTTCTTTTCGATTTTGAACCTGAAAAGCTTTACGGCGGGATTGATGAGATAAGTGACGGGCATGTTTTTTCCAAAAACTACCATCGTCGGACTTTCGTTCCAGTCGAGGGATTTTAGTTCGGTTTTGGTCACGAGTTTCCAATTGGTCAAACCCACGTCGCTCACGAGTGTTACCAATCCGTTTAGGTTGAATTCTTTGGTGTTGTACATTTCAACTCCCATAGTTTTGGTGCCAATTCTATATTTGACCAACGCTTTTAGAGGCAATATCGTTTTTATTTTTCCGGTAGCGCTTTCTTTGTCGCTTTCGATGGTTATGGGAGCCAATTTCCAAATTTTCATTTCGATATTGTCGTCCTCGATGTTGTTGTCTTCGTAAATTAAGCCGTTCAATAGGGTGTTGGTTTGGTTTTCGATGTCCTTGATTTTTACGCTGATGGGCAAATTGATGAAGGAAGGCGTGTTGTCGTAAACCAAAGGGTCTGCATTGTCCGGTTCCGGTTTCATTGCCGCAATTTTATTCGAGGTGGAACAACTGGAAATCAAGAAAATTATTAAAAAAACAAGCAGGATGGAAAGGTACTTCAGCATTTTATTTTTTGTTTGTTGTGGCAAAATTAGCAAAACAAATATATTTTAGGATTAAACTGTAACATTTTCAATTGAAGGAAGTCTTATTCACTTATATGCGAAACGGTATTAACATTTCGTTATTACAATTTATTTCGCAGAATGGTTAATATTGTTTTCTAATTCAGGTAATTATGATTGAAATTAAAGAGTTGCACAAATCCTATAAAATGGGTCATTCCGAATTGCATGTGCTGAAAGGAATCAATTTCAATATCAAGGAAGGCGAATTGGTGGCTATCATGGGGTCGTCAGGTTCCGGAAAATCTACCCTGCTGAATATTCTCGGAATTTTGGACGAAGCCGATTCGGGCGACTATGTTTTGGATAACGTGCCCATAAAAAAACTCAATGAAACCATCGCTTCCAGATACCGAAACCAATTTTTGGGTTTTGTCTTCCAGTCTTTCAATTTGATCAATTACAAATCGGCTTTGGACAATGTGGCGATGCCTTTGTATTACCAGGGAATAAAACGAAAAGAACGCACCGAAATCGCGATGCGTTATCTTGAAAAAGTGGGCTTGGCTTCGCATTCGCACCATTTGCCCAACGAACTTTCCGGCGGACAAAAACAACGTGTGGCCATCGCCAGGGCATTGGCCTCAAATCCCAAAGTGTTGCTTGCCGATGAGCCAACGGGAGCTTTGGACACCGTTACTTCTTATGAAGTTATGGAGCTCATCCAAGGCATTAACGACGAAGGAAAAACGATTTTGATCGTGACCCACGAACCCGATATTGCCGCCATGTGCAAAAGAAACGTGGTGCTGAAAGACGGTGTAATCATCGACGATAAATATGTGGAACAAGTAAGGGCTTCGTCTTATGTTTAATGTAGAACGCTGGCAAGAAATATTCGAGGCTATTGCCAAGAACAGGATGAGAACCTTTCTCACGGGAATTTCCGTGGCTTCGGGGATTTTTATTTTGGTCATTCTTCTCGGTGCCGGAAAAGGTCTCGAAAACGGAATTGCCAAACAGTTCGAAAGAGACGCCGAAGGAATCATTGAAGTTTGGTCTGGAACGACCACCAAAGAATACAAAGGGTTGAATCCTGGCAGACGAATCCAGTTTAGGGATAGCGATTACAATCTTTCGTTGCAGAAATTTGGGAGCCAACTGGAAAAAAAAGCTTCTTCTTATAACCAATGGAACGGGGCGGTGGTTTATGGAAAAGAAACCGGAAATTACCAATACCGCGGTGTCAATCCCGATTATCAAGTCATTGAAAATGCCACCATGGTCGAAGGACGTTTCATCAACGAGAACGACTTGAAAAACAATGAAAAAGTGGGTGTCATTGGCCAAAAAATCAAGATGGATTTGTTTAAAGGCAAAAGTCCGCTTGGCGAGCTCATTTCCCTCAACGGAATCAAGTTCAAGATTGTGGGTGTTTTTACCGATCCTTCTGGCGAAAGGGAAGAAACTAGGATTTACTTGCCGCTGACAACCACACAAAAAACCTTTGGTGCGGGAGACAAGATCAGCAATTTGTTTTACACTTTGCACAAAAAGGCCAATTACGACGAGGCATTGGCGGTTTCTACCAAGTTTTCGAAAGAATTGGAGCAATTGTTGAAAAGCAAAAACGTCATTGCACCTGACGATACGGGTGGAGTAGGCGTTCACAATTCGGTTGAGGATGCCAAGAAATTTTATGATTTGAACCTTTACATCCGACTGTTTTTTTGGTGGGTGGGAATTTGCACCATCATTGCCGGAGTGGTTGGCGTAAGCAACATTATGTTGATTATAGTCAAAGAACGCACCAAGGAAATCGGCATTCGAAAAGCATTGGGCGCTTCACCGCTTTCCATTATCGGAATGATATTGCACGAATCCATTTTCATAACAACCATTGCAGGTTTTGTGGGGCTTTTGTCCAGTTTGTTGCTTTTGGAATTTGTGGGACCTCATGTTCAAAGCGAATATTTTTTGAACCCGCAAGTCGATTTCGGCATTGCCCTGACAACCTTGGCGTTGTTGGTTTTTGCAGGAGCTTTGGCAGGTTTTTTTCCGGCCTATCACGCCGCCAAAATAAAACCCATTGTAGCACTTAGAGATGAATAATTATGTTGGATAGAGACAATTGGAACGAAATTTTAGAGGCGCTTACCGCCAATACCTTCCGGACGATACTGACCGCATTTGGTGTGTTTTGGGGGATTTTTATATTGGTGATATTGCTTGCCGCAGGAAACGGATTGGAAAACGGAGTTAAAAAAGGATTTGACGGCATAGCCACCAACACGATGTTCATGTGGACACAAACAACCTCCAAGCCCTATAAAGGACTGCCGCAAACCCGTCAGTTTGATTTTAAAAACAACGATGTCGATGCTTTGAAGCAAAACTTTCCGGACTTGTTGTATGTCTCGCCTCGCAATCAATTGGGGGGATACGAAGGGGCGAATAATGTGATTCGAGGCACCAAAACTGCCGCATATACCATTTATGGCGATTACCCGGAATTAATCAAGCAAGAGTCGATGGGTATTGTCAGGGGGCGATTTGTCAATCAGCAGGATATTTTGTTGAAACGAAAAGTGGCCGTCATTGGAGAAGGAGTTATTAAGGACTTGTATATGCCAACGGAAGAAGTGTTGGGGACTTACGTAAAAGTAAATGGAGTCAATTTTATGGTGGTCGGCGTTTACAATTCCAATTCCAGGAATAACGGCAATGCCGAGTCGGCCCAGAAAAATATTTTTGTTCCCTTTACCACTTTTCAACAGGCTTTCAATTATGGAGATACCGTTGGCTGGATGGCACTTACGGCCAATGACGATGCATCGATTACACAGCTCAAACCAAAGATTTTGGATTTTATGCGAGCCAGACATTCCATTCATCCTCAG
>JAGNPF010000039.1 GCA_017989775.1 Flavobacterium sp. | reverse complement strand
TTGATCTTCGATGATGCTGCCAAAAGTATCTCCGCGTCGTATGGTGTCCTGAAGGATGTTGAAATCGTTGAAATTAAACCCAAACTGTTCCAACTTGGGTTGGGCTGGTTGTTCCGGAATTATGCTCTCCGTTTCCGATTTACTACAAGAAAACATTGAAAATAAAACGACAATAAGTATTGATGCTTGTTTCAAAGTATAGGTGTTATGCAATTATATCTTTATTTTAAAACTACTGTCCTGGATGCCATGTTGCAATTTTTCCAAAAAAAATTTCCACTTCATTTGTCAACTGAAACTCCCGCTACAACCTTCGTTTGTTTTTCATTATCTTGAACGGATACCTCAATCCCTTGAAAGCCTCCAAATCAGCTTTTATTGAACCTACGGCAAGGCTGGCTTTTATTCGCACGGGAAACTTGTTGTCGTCGTCTGATATCCAAATGGTTAAGCTTTCTTCTTCTTTGAAAACCCTTCCGGATTGAACCGAAGGACGAAAAATCATCGTTGGGACAACTCCAAATTTAGTTGTAATATCCTCACGTCCGATGTATTTTAACCTAAATTTTGTAGTTTCATCGTCAAAAAACATGTCGATGGCCACAAACTCTCCCGGTTTTATCTTGTCGATATTGGGATAATTTCGCAAATAATAAAAAGAGGACAATATGTCTTGGGTATTTACGGGAACATCGAAAGTTTTTTCGGTTTTGCGCTTGTAATCTTTTACCAAAATTTTATTTTCGGCTTGATTGAAAAAACCTTCCTGGTTTTTGGTGTAACCTCCCTCGTTGATTTTCCGCACAAACTGATAGGGATTTCCGGTTGTCTTGTCTATGTAGCTTTCGTATAAATCCTCGACTTTGAAAAAAAACTTGGACACGCCCGTGGTATAACCCCTCCCGACGACATGAAAAACTTTCTTTTTGTTCAACACGGCCTCTTTTACTTCCAAGGTTGCATAACCGGCATTTACAATTCCGTAATGTACTCGAAATTTGAACCATTCGCCCACGGTAAAAGCCGCTTCTTTTCGAGAATCAAAACTTACAGTTGTCAGGAATATAAATAGTAAAATTATTTTTTTCATGTCTTTAGTGACTATTTATACCGAAACCATTTGAATTAATGGCATTGCAAACTGCCAATGCAAATTTTGTTCCAAATGTATTAAAACAAAAAAACCCAGTCAAATAATGACTGGGTTTTATGCTATTAACTAACCAAAAAACATAAATTATGAAAATTTACATTTAATCGAGAAGGAAACCACCCCTTCTCTTTACAGGTACAAATATACTTTAGGATTAAAACATTTTTATCAAAAAAATAAAGTTTAACAGAACATTTACGGAGGTGTTTGCTGCTTTGGTTTATTTTTTCACATAATATAAAAAAAAGTTGTTAAAAAAACATTCCTTGCAATTACCTTTATCAAAACATTGACATAAAATGAACAAAAACCTGCATAAAACGAACGATTTTGACTCGTTTTTCGAATAATTATGCTGCTTTTTAATGATTTTTCGAATGATTTGTTGAAAACAGCCGTTTTGAAACCAATGCTGATTCTGCTTTATTAGAACCAGAATCCAATGCTGAACCAGGTATATCCTTTTGAATTTTCGGGTGACCATGAATATTTGACTTCCAAAGGACCAATTACGGTTTCCAACCCATATCCGATGGCATATCCGGAATGTTTTGGCAGGGAAATCCAATCCAGGGATTCAAAATAGTCGTCTTCCACATTGGCATAATTTGCCGAGAAATTCAGGTGGTTTTTCTTGAAGATTTCATAATCGATTGTGGCGGAAGCCTTGAGATAACTATTCCCGGCCAGGGTCAAAAAATCATAGCCGTAAAAAGGCTTGAAATTGTTCAAGGGAATAAATCCGTAACCTCCCAGCACAAAATCCAGAAAAGGAACACTGTCGGCACCAATACTGAACCCTGCTTCAGTCTGGAGTTTGAATGTGGCTCCCTTAAAAACAGTCAAAGCGAATCCGGTATCGGCCTTGACTATGGAATAAGGATTGAACTGCCCCGTATAATTCGAAGAAAACAAATAATTATGCAAGTCACTGCTGAAATACCAACCCCTTGTAGGGAAATATTTGTTGTCGAAAGAATCGTATTTCATGTAGGCAAAAACACTGGTGTAATTACTCCTGTCCAGCACGGGATTCGTACCCGAAAGCGTTTCTGACTCTATACTCAGGTATTTGTATTCGATTCCCGCTCCCACCAAAAATTTTTGCGCAAAGATGGATTGAATATAAAACTGGCTTGACACATCCAGAAAATCAACATTTATTGAATTCACGTTGGCAAAGGGTTCCGAAGAAAGACTGGTTATTTGATTGGTCACGTTTTTATTGAATTGATTCAACTGCGACTTGATACCATAACTCAAATTATAACCATTGTCCACGTAATAATCCAGGTTGTAACGCAAATTGTCTCCAAAAATGAAGTCGAATGAAGCGATGTCGTTTCTGAAGAATGTTTTCTTGTTGGTTATATTGGCCAACACCCCACTTTTATAAAGTTCATCATAATGCAATCCGAATTTCAAAAAAGTCCTGACTGGATTTTCGATGAAATTAAGGACTAGGTCATCTCCGTCCCCATTGGGATCCAAGGAATAGGTTATCGCGCCAAAGTTGTGCGTGGCATCGATGTTGTTAATCCCCTTTTCCAAATCTTTATAACTGATTTTGGAACCCGATTTGAATTTTAATTTTCCTTCAATATAATTTCTTGAATAATTCATCAAATTGTTGCAGACGATGTCAACAATATTCAAACTGTCGGATTCCTTTTTCAACTTGGGCTTGTGGTACGGACTGGATTTCTCACTCAACAAATCTAATTTTTCATACACGGAAAAAGCCGCTTCTTCGCCTTTCAACATGATTTCGGCTGCTTTTTCAAACGATACCGCGCCATAATCCTTGATGTCTGGCTTGATGTAAATATCGGTGTTTTTTGAATTTAATTTCATCTTTTCAATCATCTGAAGATTGGTGATTTGAAATAAAATCTTGGTTCCGTCCCTAAGTTGTTCCCGGTCTCGCAAACCATTTTGCACATCGACCCCGATGATGATGTCGGCTCCCAGTTTTCTGACCTCTTCAATGGGATAATTATTGGTGACTCCGCCATCAATCAAAAATCGGTCTTCCAGTATCACGGGAGAAAAAACGGAAGGCAAGGCCGAACTGGCATAAAGAGCCTGTGCCAAAACTCCTTTGTCCATAATTACCTGCTCACCCCGTTCAATGTCGGTGGCAATACACAAAAAAGGAATGGGCAACTGCTTGAAATCCCGAACATGTCTTACGTGCAAAGTAAGACTGTTGAATAAATTATAATTAAACATCCCCCTTGAAAGTGATTGAGGCGCACCAATTTTGAGTTTGTTAAAAGGCAGCACCAACGCATACAACTCGTCATTTCTTTTTTCATAAAAATTTTTGGAGGAACGCGGAATGTAATCCATCAACAGGTTGTCGAAATTGGTCACTCTCACGATGGAGTCTATTTGGGTGGCATTATATCCCGAAGCATACAGTCCGCCGATTACGGCTCCCATGCTGGTTCCGCCAATGAAATCAATTTTTACGCCCGCTTCTTCAATTACCTTCAACACCCCGACATGTGCAAATCCTTTGGCACCACCACCACTAAGAACCAATCCTATTTTGGGTCTTTTGATGGTGTCTTGTGAAAAAGACGCCTGACAAGTAACTAGAAGGAAAACAAACAGGGCAAATTTTCTCATGGTGATTTGCTAATTGGTTTTGTAAAAGTCGGCAATTTTTTTGGCTTTTGAAACACCTATAACGTCCGAAATTTCTTTTTCTGTTGCCAATTTCAATCTTTTAACACTTTTGAAATGTTGGATTAACGCCTGCATCGTTTTTTCGCCAATTCCCGGAATGCTTTCCATCGAGGAATTCAAGGCCGATTTACTTCTTTTGTCCCTGTGAAAAGTAATCCCGAAACGATGTGCCTCGTTGCGCAATTGTTGGATTACTTTTAATGTTTCGGATTTTTTGTCCAAATACAGCGGAATCGAATCGCCCGGATAAAACAACTCTTCCAATCTTTTGGCAATGCCGATGATGGCAATTTTTCCGCGCAAACCCAATTCGTCGATGCTTTTCAAGGCCGACGACAACTGCCCTTTCCCACCATCGATGATGATCAAATTGGGCAAGGGTTCTTTTTCGTCCAGCAATCGTTTGTATCGACGGTAAACCACTTCTTCCATCGAAGCAAAATCATTTGGGCCTTCGACGGTTTTAATGTTGAAATGACGATACTCTTTTTTGCTGGGTTTTCCATCCTTGAAAACCACGCAAGCCGCCACGGGATTGGTTCCTTGAATATTCGAGTTGTCAAAACATTCGATATGTCTTGGCTCCACCGGCAATCGCAAATCTTTTTGCATTTGTGCCATAATCCGATTGGCGTGTCGATCCGGATCCACGATTTGCAGTTGTTTCAATTGTTCGATTCGGTAAAACTTGGCGTTGCGAATGGACAAATCCAAGATTTGCTTTTTGTCTCCCAATTGTGGGACGGTGACTTTTATGGTTGAACCCAAATCCACCTCAAACGGAACGATTATTTCCTTTGACAACAATCGGAAACGCTCCCGAAGTTCGATAATCGCCAACTCCAATAATTCTTCGTCGGTTTCATCGAGTTTCTTTTTGATTTCCATCGTGTGCGAACGAATAATCGAACCGTGGGAAATTTGCAGGAAATTCACGAAGGCGGCACTTTCGTCCGAAACTATGGAAAAGACATCGATATTGGTGATTTTCGGATTGATGATCGTGGAACGCGATTGGTAATTTTCGAGAATTTCTATTTTTTCCTTTATTTTTTGGGCTTCCTCAAAATGCATGTCCTTGGCCAAATCGGTCATCAATTTCTTGAAATCCTTCATCGATTCCTTGAAATTTCCTTTCAATATTTCCCGAATGGCATCGACTTGTTTTTGGTAGTTTTCCAATAATTCATGACCCTCGCAAGGCCCTTTGCAATTGCCGATATGGTATTCCAAACACACCTTGAATTTCCCGCTGTCGATATTCGATTGGCTCAAATCGTAATTGCAGGTGCGTAGCGGATAGAGCTCTTTTATCAATTCCAAAATGGTGTTCACGGTCTTGAAACTCGTGTAGGGTCCAAAATATTCCGAACCGTCCTTGACCATTCTCCGGGTGGGAAAAATTCGCGAAAAAGGCTCTTTCTTGATGCAAATCCAAGGATAGCTTTTGTCATCCTTCAACAAGACATTATATCTTGGCATAAGGGTTTTGATAAGGTTGTTTTCCAACAAAAGAGCATCAGTTTCGGTGGGAACGACGATGTGCTTTATGGTTACAATCTTTTTGACCAAGACGTTGGTTTTGGCCGTGTCGTGAATTTTGTTGAAATAGGAAGAAACCCTTTTTTTTAGATTTTTGGCTTTGCCCACATACAAAATCTTTCCCTCCTTGTCATAATATTGATACACTCCGGGTCCGTCGGGTAAGGTTTGGATTTGAAGTTCGAGAGTTGGGATTGCCATTTTAGATTGCAGATTTTAGATTGCAGATTGCAATTGACGTTGAAAAATTAGCCACGGATTTTACTGGTTTTCACAGATTATTCAACCTTGATCTGTTTGCAATTTCTTCCAGAATAGACCAAAATTTAATTCAAACAAATTTAACTTTAAAATCGGCATAAAACAAATGCGCCGTTTTTATTACTTTTACTGGATGAACAAAAAAGAATTACGCACAAAATACAAAGCCTTGCGCAGCCAACTTTCCGAAGAAGATTTGGAGGAAATGAGCTTGGCCATTGCCAATAAAGTCCTGACGCTGCCTGTTTGGGAGAAAACCTATTTCCATATTTTCCTGCCCATTGCCGAGCAAAAAGAAGTCAACACCGAGTTTATCCTGCATTTACTTTCTGGAAAAGACAAGGAAATCATCGTTTCGAAAAGTGATTTTGAAACTCGGGAAATGACCCATTTTTTGTTGACCGACAATACCAAAATCAAGAAAAACCAATACAATATTCCCGAACCCGTTGATGGACTGGAAGTGCCCAGCCGAAAGATTGAGGTCGTTTTTGTGCCTCTTTTGGCTTTTGACCAAACGGGACATCGTGCGGGTTACGGCAAAGGTTTTTACGACAAATTCCTGTCGGAATGCCAAGCCGAAACCATCAAGATTGGACTTAGCTTTTTTGAAGCCGAAGAAAAAATTGAGGATGTTTTTGAAAGCGACGTGAAACTGGATTATTGCGTGACTCCGAATGCTGTTTATCAATTTTAATGCTCGTGATGAAACGCCTTTTTATTGAAAACAATCAAAATCCCGACACCCGTGGAAATGGCCACATCGGCAATATTAAAAATGGCATTGAAGAATTTAAAATGACTTCCTCCCCAAATAGGGAACCATTCTGGCCAATTCCCCTCGAACAAAGGAAAATACAACATGTCGACCACCCTACCGTGAAACCAAGTTCCATAAGGTTTTTCGGCAAACAAAGTTGCCAAATGACCGTAGCTGTCATCGAAAATAACACCATAAAAAACAGAATCAATGATGTTGCCAAAAGCACCTGCAAGAATCAGGGAAATAGCCACAACCAAATAGTTGGAACTGTGTTTTCTTTCGATGGAATCCCACAACCAATAACCGATTCCTGTAACGGCAACCAAACGAAAAACGGTAAGAAACAATTTTCCGTAAGTCCCTGGAATTACCGTTCCCCAAGCCATTCCTTCGTTTTCAACGAAATAAATTTTAAACCAACTCATTACTTCAACCTCTTCTCCTATGATAAAATTGGTTTTGATGTATATTTTGGAAAGTTGGTCAGCAAGCAAGATGAGGAAAACTATCAGATAAGCTTTTGGTAAAGACATTTTGTAAATTTTAATGGCGCAAAAATAGGCAAATTCTAAAAAAATTAAATTCCAAATTTAAAAAATATTCCAAATTTAAAAACCCAAATTCCAACCCTAGCTTTTGGAATTTGGGTTTTTAAATTTGGAAATTAGAATAATTATCTTTGCAAATTCTTGGCTTCGATGCTCATTGTGGCGTGAGGAACAATCATTAATCTTTCTTTGCTGATTAATTTCCCAGTCACTTTACATACACCATAGGTTTTGTTTTCCACACGGAAAAGCGCGTTTTTCAAGTCACGGATGAACTTTTCCTGACGGATGGCCAACTGTGAGTTTGCCTCTTTCGACATCGTTTCACTTCCTTCTTCAAAAGCTTTGAATGTAGGCGAAGTATCGTCGGTTCCGTTATTCAAATCGTTCATATAGGCACTTTTGATCAAATCTAAATCTTCTTGTGCTTTGTTTATTTTTTTAAGAATAAGTTCTTTGAACTCTGCTAAGTCAGCATCTGAGTATCTTGCAATTTCATCTACCATTTTCGTGTTATTTTGTAATTGTTATTTTTGTTTTTATCTCGTCGAATTCTATTTCCGTTCCGTTACTTATACTTTCTTCAAAAACCAATGTTTCCGTCAATGTTTCCGATTTAATGTAAGTCTCGTTTGCTTTTACCGCATTTTCCAGCTCGGCATTTTTTTGCAAATGTACTTTAATTTTGTCAGTAACCTCAAAACCAGAATCTTTTCTGATGTTTTGAATTCTGTTGACCAATTCCCTGGCAATTCCTTCTTGTTTTAATTCGTCCGAAATCGTGATATCCAAAGCCACCGTTATTCCATTTGAATTGGCAACCAGCCAGCCTTCGATATCTTGTGAAGAAATCTCCACGTCTTCTAAGGATAAAGTTATACTATTTCCGGCGATAACAATATCTATGCTTCCCTCCTTGTCCAATTGGTTGATTTGGTCTTGCGAAAAACATTGTATCTCTTTGGCAATCAGACCCATATCTTTTCCAAAACGGGGCCCCAAAGCTTTAAAATTAGGCTTGATTTGTTTGATCAAAATTCCCGAAGCATCGTCCAAAAGCGTGATTTCTTTCACGTTAACTTCCGCTTTTATAAGGTCAGAAACTGCCTCAATTTCAGCACGCTGATTGTCGTCAAGTACCGGAATCATTACCTTTTGCAAAGGTTGACGCACCTTGATCATTTCCTTTTTACGAAGCGATAAAACGAGTGACGAGATTGTCTGTGCTTTCTGCATTTTGCTCTCCAACGATTTATCAACAAAGTTTTCAACGTATTTTGGAAATTCGGCCAAATGTACAGAGTCAAATTTTTCCGTTTGTGTTGCCAATGTTAAGTCTCTGTAAAGTTTGTCCATAAAGAACGGAGCGATTGGCGCACCCAATTTACTGATGGTCAGCAAGCAAGTATATAAGGTTTGATAAGCCGCAATTTTGTCTTGAGCATAATCGCCTTTCCAGAAACGACGACGACACAAACGAACGTACCAGTTACTCAAGTTTTCACCTACAAATTCCGAAATCGCACGGGCCGCTTTGGTTGGTTCATAATCGGCGTAAGCCTCATCAACTATTTTTACCAAAGTATTCAATTCCGAAATAATCCATCGGTCGATTTCCGGTCTTTCGTTTAACGGAACTTCGGCTTCGGCATAGCTGAAATTATCGAGATTAGCATACAACGCAAAGAAAGAGTAGGTGTTGTACAAAGTACCAAAAAACTTACGACGAACCTCAGCAATTCCTTCGATGTCGAATTTCAAATTGTCCCAAGGATTTGCATTCGAAATCATATACCAACGCGTAGCATCAGGACCGTATTCTGCAATTGTTTCAAAAGGATCTGTTGCATTGCCCAAACGTTTCGACATTTTGTGTCCGTTTTTGTCCAAAACCAATCCGTTTGAAACTACGTTTTTATAGGATGGTCTATCAAAAACCAAAGTGGCAATGGCGTGCAAAGTATAAAACCAACCACGAGTCTGATCGACACCTTCTGCAATGAAATCAGCAGGAAAATCTTGATTTCCGTCAATTTTATCTTTGTTTTCAAAAGGATAATGCCATTGTGCATACGGCATTGAGCCTGAATCAAACCAAACGTCAATCAAATCGGATTCGCGTTTCATTGGTTTTCCGGAAGCCGAAACCAAGGTGATTTCGTCAACTACATTTTTGTG
>JAGNPF010000335.1 GCA_017989775.1 Flavobacterium sp. | reverse complement strand
ATTTAACATACTGTAAGCTAAATATTTCAATGATGACAAGATTTGATTTTAATGAAGCCTTAAAGCACTCCCAACAAAGCCAAAATTCTTTACAAACTGGATTTTTTAGGATTGAAATTACTGTTCACGGAAAGATAAAGGACAAAAAAAAACACCGAAAACACATCCGGCTCACCCCTTATTGGAAAAAATTCCAGACCACTCCAAATCGAATCATGAAATCACGATACGGAGTATTGGGTGCCGAATAATACTTGTATCCAGAAAAAGAAGAATTGAAA
This sequence comes from Flavobacterium sp., assembly GCA_017989775.1. Classification (GTDB taxonomy): domain Bacteria; phylum Bacteroidota; class Bacteroidia; order Flavobacteriales; family Flavobacteriaceae; genus Flavobacterium. Next base: position 2,677 of record JAGNPF010000335.1, on the reverse strand, counting down.
TGCTCCGCAATCAGGTAAATTCGGGTTCTTTGAATCCTGGCATTGAAGAAAAAATCCATATTGGCAAAATTCCCTATTTCTTTCTTGTTTTGAACAAAAAACTCCCCTATTACCGGATTGTAATCGTTGGCATAATAATTTGTGAAATAATTAAAGGTGACACCCGTCTGGAAAAACAAGGATTTGCGAAACATTTCTTGGGAAAAGTACAGGGTGTTTCTGGTCAAAAACTCGGGTACGTTAAGAACCGCATCCGATTGATCTACTTTTTGATACAAAAGGGTATTGTCCAAAGCCAATTTCCAAAACTTGAACTCCTTGCTTGCCTTAATCGATAAATAATTAATTACACCACTATATTGAGCAGGATTGACGATTTGCTGGTCCAACGCAATTTGCTCCGGACTCGAAATATCGGCAAAATACAAATGGTCATTGAAAGTCGAATATTGGACGGAGGCTTCAACCCAGGGAGTTATGGCATTGACGACAACAGAATTTATTTTTTCGTTCTTGAAATCATTCGACCAATTGTAACTTACATAACTGCTTTGGTATAAATTATGGTTGACATTGGGCAACTTGTTCATATTTTGATACTGGAACGAAAATTGGACGTCCTCGTTCCAATCGTATTGCATCTTGGCCTCCAAATCAGACAAGGATTGATTGGTAACCGATCTTGACAACAAAAATTTTCCTGTCCATTTATTTTTTCTGTAGTCGTATTGTCCCCCAATGGTATTGATTCTTTGACTAATCGAACTAGGAATGGTTCGGTCTTCCAAAATCAATATTTGGCTGTAGTAATAGTTGTGGAAAAAATCATCGGCAAAAAACTGGAACTTGCCCAAGGTCGTGTTTTCATAAGTAAGCCCCACTTTGTTGTAGGTTTTATTGTAATGTGTTTGGTCATTTATTCCGCTGTTTCTATAAGACTCCCCAAATCTTAAATTAGAAAAACTTCCAACAGTAGGCTGGTTGAATTCAAAATACTTGTTTTCGTAATTAAATTGGTGACTCACGTACAAATTGTTGCTTGCTTCTGTCGAATTCACTCTGAAAAAATGATCTAAAAAGATTCGTTTTCCTTTCAAAAAAGACCTGGCATCGGTCATGTACACTTCAAGTCGGTCCCTGTTTATAAAGGCTGGATCGCCACTTTCAAAATCTTGATTGGAAACAATTCCGCCATTTTCTTCGTTCAAAATATCATGTGACACAAAATGGGTATTGGCAAAATAACGCTTGTTCTTGGTGTTGTAACTCGTGGTAAACCTGAAACTACCGGTGCTCGACATTTGGTTGACATATCTTCCCTCAGACCGCAAACCTTTATATGCAATGGAAAAATTGAGTCTGGGAGTCAAGTTCAAGGCAAAAAAAGCATCGACATTCTGGCCTTGTTTCATCACGGTCTTGAAATACAATTCGGTCACGGGCGTCGCCACGGAACTGTAACGGATTTGGTTGGCTTCCAAAAAATTAAAATGTTTCGCCTTGAATCCAAATTCGGGAAGCGGCGAAAAAGTGTTCAAACTGTATTGCAAGGTGTTGTAGGTTTGTCCCTCGTTCGGAAAAGGCATCAAACCAAAAATATCTTTTCGCAAATAATTATAACTGTACAGTTTTTTTATGGTAAGCGAAGTATCGATGTAAGTGGTGTCACGATCCAAGGTTATCACTCGATACATGTCTATGGTGGCTACTTTTTCCTTCTTTTTCTTTATCGAATCCGTGCTGTTGTATTCGCTGTCAAAACCCAAAAGTTGGGTGATTTTTTTTTGAGAAAAAACAGTTATTGGCAATACTAAAAAACACAAGAAAAAGAAATTCCTCATTGGAAGCGGTATATGATTAGGCAATTACTCGACAATTATTGTGAAGCAAAGGTAAATGAAAAAACACATAAATAAAAAAACAGCTTCATTTATGGGAATGTTTTGGGAAATAGAAAAACGAGCCGCATTTTTGAATATTTTTTTGCAATATTTGTTGTTCCAATACCAATAACATGTTGCTCTCCAATTTTTCCAATTTTATTATAGAAACCGGCACCGATGAAGCTGGTCGTGGCTGTCTTGCCGGACCAGTAACTGCCGCTGCCATCATTCTTCCACCTGATTTTAAGAATGAAATCTTGAACGACAGCAAGCAATTATCCGAGAAAACGAGAGAAAAACTCAGACCAATTATCGAACAACAAGCCATTACGTTTGCCGTAACCCATTTGCACCCAAAAGAAATTGACGAAATCAACATCCTGAATGCTTCGATGAAAGGGATGCAGGAATGTATTTTGAAATTAAACCAAACTCCCGAATTTATCATTGTGGACGGCAACCGAGCCTTGAACGCTAAATTGGGTTTGAAAACCACTTTTGGAAAACGGTTTACAAAAGAAGAAATCGAATTGTTGAAATCCATCCCCAACCAAAGCATCATCAAAGGGGATTCGAAATATTTGAGCATTGCCGCCGCTTCCGTTTTGGCAAAAACCTATCGGGACGATTTTATGAATCGCATACACGAGGAATTCCCGATGTACAATTGGAAGAAAAACAAAGGTTATCCCACACAGGAACACCGCGAAGCCATCCGAAAATACGGCACTACCAAATACCACAGAATGAGTTTTAGATTGTTGCCGGAACAGTTGGAATTGGATTTATGAGTG
>JAGNPF010000334.1 GCA_017989775.1 Flavobacterium sp. | reverse complement strand
CAAATACAAGTCAAAAATGGCTTTTACTTTTTCCAACGTTTCTGCCGTGGGAGAAGGAGTTTCGGCAAGTGCATACTCCATGTTCATCAATTCCCATTTGTGTTTTCCCAGTTGGTGGAAAGGAATGATTTCCACTTTTTCGACTGATTTATAACCCGAAAAATGTTTCGCCCATTCGTGCAAATATTCTTCTTGGTCAGACCAGCCCGGAACCAAAACATAGCGCAACCACATCGGTTTGCCGGTGCTTTCGCGGTATTCTGCCACTTTCAAGGTGGTGGCATTGTTCAAGCCCGTCAATTTTTTGTGCCATTCTTCGTTGATGTGTTTTACGTCCAGCATCAACAAATCGGTTCGATCCAAAACTTCCTTGGTTTGGGCATCCAAAACGCGTCCATTCGAGTCTAGACAAGTATTGATGCCTTGTTCGTGCAAACGATCAAAGAAGGTAATCAATTTGGATCTTTGCAACAAAGGTTCTCCGCCCGAAACGGTGACTCCTCCTTGTTTTCCAAAATACGATTTTTGTTTTAAAGCTTTGGTAACGAGTTCATCGATGGTAACCAATGAACCGCCGTGAATATCTATCGAATCCGGATTTTGGCAATACAGGCATCGAAATTGGCATCCTTGAACGAAAACAATCATTCGAATTCCTGGCCCATCGTGTGTTCCAAAGGTTTCCAAGGAATGTATTCTTAATGAATCAAAATCGGTGTCGTTTAATAGATGGTTGGGTTGTTCTGGGAAGTACATATTTTATTTTTTAATTGATTTAGTAAATGCTATTCCTTTGAACCAAATAGTCAAAGAAATAGCATTTATAAAGCTTAGTTACTATTGAAGCTTTGCAATCAATTACATGGTGTCATGGAATGTTCTGCTGATCACTTCTAATTGGTGCGCTTTGGACAAACGTACGAAATTAACAGCATAACCTGAAACACGGATGGTTAATTGAGGATAATTTTCTGGATGATTGTAGGCATCCACCAAAGTTTCCTTGTTTAACACGTTAACATTCAAGTGGTGTGCATTTCTTCCGAAATAAGCATCCAAGGTAGTGGTCAAATTGGCTACTTGCTCTTCCAAGTTGTTCCCCAATGATTTTGGAACCATAGTGAAAGTGTAAGAGATTCCGTCTTGAGCATCGTTGTAGTTTAATTTACTAACCGAGTTCAAAGAAGCAATCGCTCCGTTTTCGTCTCTACCGTGCATTGGATTAGCTCCTGGAGCAAAAGCCTCACCTGCTTTACGACCGTCTGGCGTTGCACCAGTATTGGAACCGTACATTACGTTGGAAGTAATGGTAAGCAATGAAAGTGTAGGAGTTGCGTTTTTGTATGTTTTGTGTTTTCTCAACTCGTCAATAAAAATTTTGGTCACTTCTTGAGCAATGCTGTCCACTCTATCGTCGTCGTTACCAAATTTTGGATAATCTCCTTCGATGTTGAAATCGGTAGTCAATCCAAATTCGTTTCTGATTGGAGAAACTTTGGCGTATTTAATGGCAGAAAGGGAATCGGCAATAATGGAAATTCCGGCAGCACCATAAGCAATATCAATATTTGGATTAGAGTCAATCAAGGACATTTGGGCTCTTTCATAGTAATATTTGTCGTGCATGTAGTGAATGATGTACATTGATTTAGCATACACACGAGCTACTTCGGCCAATGTTTTCTTGAACGATTTCATTACGGTGTCGTAGTCTAAAACTTCATCATCCATTTCAGAGATGTTGTTCACTACTTGAACTCCTTGAGCTTCTTCTCTACCACCGTTCAAGGCCATCAAAAGCGCTTTTGGCAAGTTGGCACGGGCACCAAAGTGTTGGATCGTTTTTCCGATGTGTTGGTAAGAAACGCAACAAGCAATACCGTAATCGTCCGAACCACGGTTGTCTCTCATCAAGTCGTCATTTTCGTATTGAAGTGAAGAAGTGTCGATGGAAACCTGAGCACAGAAATCTTTGAATCCTTGTGGCAATTTTTCAGACCAAAGAATAGTCAAGTTGGGTTCTGGAGAAGCTCCCAAGTTGTAAAGGGTTTGCAAGAAACGGAAAGAAGTTTTGGTTACTTTGGTTCTTCCATCGTGCAATTGACCACCTATAGCTTCAGTAACCCAAGTTGGATCTCCACCAAAAATGGCATCATAAGCTCCCGGACGAAGGTGACGCACCAAACGCAATTTCATCACGAATTGGTCAATGTATTCTTGAGCTTGTTCCTCGTCGATAATTCCGGCTTCCAAATCGTTTTGGATGTACACATCCAAGAAAGAAGAAACATTTCCTAGGGACATTGCAGCTCCATCTTGTTCCTTAACGGCACTTAAATAAGCCAAGTAAGTGAACTGCACTGCTTCGTGGGCGTTCACGGCTGGCTTCGAAATGTCGATTCCATAAGTAAGAGCCATTTTTTTCATGTCAAGCAAACCGTTGATTTGCTCGGCAATTTCTTCACGCAAACGAACTTTGGCATCATTCATATCGCCTGAAACTTTGTCTTTGTCTGCTTTCTTTTCGGCAATCAATCCGTCAATTCCGTAAAGAGCCACTCTCCTGAAATCACCAATGATTCTTCCTCTGGCATAATTATCAGGCAAACCAGTCAATACGTGTTTAGAACGGTATGTTTTAATCTCTCCGTCATAAGCATCGAACACGGCTTGGTTGTGGTTTTTGGCATAATTAAAAATATCAACCACCCTGTCGGAAACTTTCAAACCTCTTTCGGCAACTGCTGATTCCACCAATTTGATTCCTCCAAAAGGTTTCATCGATCTTTTTAATAGTTCGTCTGTTTGAAGACCAACGATAGTTTCATTTTCTTTTTGAATGTATCCAGGTCCAAAAGCGGTGATATTAGAAATTACTTCGGTATCAATGGCCAAACAACCGTCATTTTCTCTTTCTTTCAAAAGGGATTGTTTACAAACATCCCAAAGTTGAGTTGTTTTGTAT
>JAGNPF010000038.1 GCA_017989775.1 Flavobacterium sp. | reverse complement strand
CCATAGCCGTGGGACAATTTACGCCCGGACCGGTTTTCTCTTCGGTGACTTTTATCGGTTATCAAATCAACGGTTGGTCTGGAGCCATCATTTCGACAATCGGGATATTTCTGCCATCCTTCGTGTTAGTAGCCTTGCTGAATCCCTTGGTCAAGAAAATGCGAAACTCCAAATTGTTTTCCTCCTTTTTGGATGCCGTCAACGTGGCATCGGTCGCCATCATCATTTCGGTCTGTTTTTCAATGGGCAAGGAAACCATAACAGACTGGAGGACAATAGCAATAGCCGTTTGCAGCATTTCACTTTTGTTTGGCTACAAAAAAATCAACAGTGCCTTTGTCGTTTTGGGCGGTTCCGTCATGGGATACTTGCTGACATTGATACATTGACAAAAAAAAAACTTAACACCTTTAAATCTGCTCATTAACTTTCAAACCCTTTGAAGCAATTCTCGATAATTAGTGTAACAAACACACTATTTTACCCCTCGCAATAAGCCACAGAATAGCAGGAAATTAGCTTCCAAAAAAACACTTTTGTAGTTAAATTGACTATAAATAAGGTATTTTCTTTGAATTTTGGGCAACCTTCACTATCTTTCGGATTCTAAAAAAATAACCCTTAAACATTGAAAAGATGTTAGAAGAAAAGAATGATAACCTGCTTGAGGCAGATGGAAGTGCAGCAACCAATTTGCCGGAAACCATCCAAACAGAAGTTTTGGAAGAATTGGACACTGTTGAAACAAGCAATGAAGAAATTACCGAACAAGTTGAGGAAGTTCCTGCAACCATTGCCGACGGAGAACCGTCAATTAACGACACCATTATCGACGCCATTGCCGATACCAATGCCGAGGAAAGCGAAGACGAAACACTGAAAGAACGTCACGACATCCCGATGTTGAATTACGAAGCTTTACCTTTGGAATCATTGGTGGACGAATTGAAAAAACTGGTCACCAACGAAAAAGTGATGTCGATAAAAGATCATGTCGAAGAAATCAAGAAATCATTTTTGGCAAAATATTACCATCTTTTGGAAGAGAAAAAAGAGGAATTTCTTGCCGAAAACCCCGATACCACTGAAGAATTTCAATACCATTCTCCATTAAAAACACAATTCGACCAATTTTATACCTTGTACAAGGACAATAAAAACACGCATTTCAAAAGTTTGCAAACCAACTTGAAAACCAATTTGGAAAACCGATTGGCAATCGTGGAAGAATTGAAAGAGCTGATCAATCCGCAGGAAAACATCAAGGACACCTTGAAGCATTTCAATGATTTAAGGGAACGATGGAAAAATGCCGGTCCGATTCCAAAAGACAAATACAACCACGTTTGGAACAACTACCATTTTCACGTTGAAAATTTCTACGATTATCTACACCTTGACAGGGAAGCGCGAGACCTAGATTTCAAACACAATTTGGAGCAAAAACAAAAAATTGTCGCCCGTGTCGAAGAACTAATCAACGAAGCCGACGTGAACAAGGCTTTCCGCGAATTACAGGATTTGCACAAAATCTGGAAAGAAGACATTGGTCCCGTTTCAAGGGAATTTCGTGACGAAATCTGGAACAAATTCAGCGACTTGACCAAGCAAATGCACGACAAACGCGAACTGTTGTTTGAAAACATGCGAGGCACCGAACTGGAAAACCTGGAGAAGAAAAAAGAAATCATTGCCAAAATTGAAGTCTTGGCGACCGAAAAAGTAAACGCCCACTCGCAATGGTTGCAACAAATAGAAAAAGTGGAAGCTTTGAGAACCGCTTTTTTCTCGGCTGGAAAAGTTCCTTCCGATGTAAACGAAGCCACTTGGGCAGCGTTTAAAACCGCGGTCAGAAACTTCAATTCGTTCAAGAATTCGTTCTATAAAGACATCAAGAAAGACCAAAACAACAACCTGAGCAGAAAAACGGCTCTTGTTGCCAAAGCCAAAGAATTGCAAGAAAGCACCGATTTTGCCACCACAACTCCCATTATGAAGCAAATTCAGGAAGAGTGGAAACAAATAGGTCATGTGCCAAGAAAATACTCGGACAAAATATGGACGGAGTTCAAAGAAGCCTGCAACCATTATTTCGACAAATTAAAAGAACAGAAAAACGAGGAAAACAGCGAAGAAATTGAAGCTTTCAACAAAAAGAAAGCCTATTTGGAAACCCTCAGGGAATTTCAGTTGACTGGCGAACACAAACCCGATTTAGACGCCATAAAAGCACATATCGAAACCTGGAAAAGCTTCGGAAAAGTGCCTTTCCCGAGAAGACACATCGAAGGAAAATTCAACAAAGTGCTGGATGCCTTGTTCGAAAAATTGAGTTTGAGCAAAAAAGACAGCGAAATGATGCGTTTTGCCAATAGAATCGATAGTTTGTCTGAAAACAACGATTCCAGAAAACTGGAAAATGAAAAGATTTTCTTGATGCGAAAAATAGACGAAATCAAGAACGAAATTTTCCAATTGGAAAACAACATCCAGTTTTTTACCAATACCAGAAATGCCAAAAAGGAAAATTCAATCGTGTTGGAAGTGCGCAAAAACATCGAAAAACACCGAGAAGAAATGGAAATTTTGAAAGACAAGTTGAAACAAATCAGAAACTTGGGTCAAGCCTAAAAATTAAAATCTTCAAATATATCAAACCTCAATCCAGAATCTGGATTGAGGTTTTTTTATTTAAAAAGAATCCAAATTTCAGTTCCACTGAAAATTCGTGAACCTATTCTTTTTCCAATCTATTTAGAAAATTAAGGTTCATTAAGTTGCTTTATTTTCGATAGAATAGTGATATTTATTTTCAAACAAACCATTAAAAATAGGCAACTAAAAACGCTCTAAATCTTAATTTTCTTCATTCCCTTAATAGTTTACCTTTTTCTCTTTAACTCAAAAGCCAGTAGAACCAACTTTCAAATTTTAACTTTCATTTATTAAAAAAAACAGGGCGAAGTTGCCGGTAAACTTTAAATTTGTAAAATGGATTGGATTCGGAAAACCCTCGTTTTTATTGGACTTTCAATAGCTTTTTTATTTGCAGCCCATACAAATAAAACTTTCGTGAAAAAAATCCAGCAAGAAAAAACCGACTCTTCCTTTTCTGTTGACAGCATCCATTCTTCGGTTTTCATTCAGCCCCAAGCAAACAATTCCTTTGCTTCAACCCAAAAAAATCCCGATTTTTCAGTCTCAAAATATTTTGAAAATTATCTGGTTGTCATTCCGGATTTAAAAATTGTAACCCTTTTTACCCCTTTCGCGAACCAAGACATCAACCGATGTGAAATGGTCTCGCTCCTGCTCTTTCCATTCCATTATTTTTGGTGATTTAAAGCATTTATTTTCCACAATCAGAGGAAAACATTCTTCTTTCCGGGCCAATATCCATCCGATATTGAGTTCCCTTAATGCTATATTTCAAATTTTAAAAACAAAAACAAATGGATACATCCGTAACAATAATAGGCCTTTTCATAACCCTTTTGATAGGAATTCCCATCATCTATGCCATGAGATCAAATTCAATCAACAAGTCGAAAATCAGGGAAATCATGAAAAAATACAGTCAAAACAACCGTTACAACTTTGAAATAACGGAAACCCTGAACAAAAAAGTTTTGGCATTGGACAAAAAAAACAAAGGATTCCTTTTGATGGATTTCAATTCGAAAGAAAAAGAAATCACAAATTTCGTTGATTTAAACGCCGTCGATTCTTGTAAATTGTCCATCACGACCGAAGGCAATTCCAATACCATCGTGAAAATCGATTTTGAATTCCACCACGCCAAAGACAAAAAAATAGAATCCATACCTTTTTACCAAATCGAAAATGACCAAATAGGTCAAATCTGTTTGCACGAAGACCATCAATTGGCCAAAAAATGGCGAGAAATAATTCAGGATTGTATTTCAAACTAATCTGCTTTTTTTTATATATTTGATTGTTAATTCATCAAAAGAGGTCTAAAAAGCCTCTTTTTTTATGGGTGAATGTACCTTTTTTATATGATAATTATCATTTTAATTATAACATTCTCGGTTTACTTTTGAATAATGAAAAAAACGTGTCTATTATGAATAATTCTATCCTTCAAAAATATAATGTTCCAGGCCCGAGATACACGAGTTATCCTACAGTTCCTTATTGGGACGAGGAAAATTTTACCTATGAAATCTGGATCGAGACCCTAAAAAGGTCTTTTATGGAAAGCAACTTGAAAGAAGGATTGAGTCTTTACATTCATCTTCCTTTTTGCGAAAGTTTGTGTACTTTTTGCGGATGCAACAAGCGCATTACCAAAAACCACGCCGTAGAAAACCCTTATATTGAAGCCGTCCTGAAAGAATGGGCCTTGTATTGCAATATTCTTGACGAAAAACCCATCATAAAAGAAATTCATTTGGGTGGCGGAACCCCTACTTTTTTCTCGACAAAAAATCTGGAAGACTTGATCAACGGTATTTTTTGTTATGCGGAAAAAGCCAAAGACCACGAATTCAGTTTTGAAGGTCATCCCAACAACACGACTCGTGCGCATTTGCAAAAATTGTACGATTTGGGTTTTAGAAGAGTTAGCTTTGGCGTACAGGATTATTCCGAAAAAGTACAAAAGGCCATCCACCGCAACCAACCGTTCCACAATGTGGCCAAAGTGACTTTTTGGGCAAAGGAAATCGGTTATACTTCCATTGGCCACGACCTTATTTTTGGTTTGCCTTTTCAAGGAGTTGACGACGTGATTGACACCATCGAGAAAACGCATTCGCTGCAACCGGACCGATTGGCGTTCTATAGTTATGCCCACGTGCCTTGGATAAAAGGCAACGGACAACGCGGTTTTAATGACGAGGACATTCCAAAAGACGAAGAAAAAAGACGTCTCTATGAGGTTGGAAAAGATTTATTGGACGAAAATGATTATTACGAAATAGGAATGGATCATTTTGCCCTAAAAAGCGACAGTTTGTATGATTCCTTCAAAACCGGGAAATTGCACCGTAATTTTATGGGCTACAGCTCGTCAAAAACACAATTGATGATTGGTTTGGGAGTCTCTTCCATTAGCGACAGTTGGTACAGTTTTGCACAAAACGTAAAAAGTCTGGAAGAATATTATGCCGCGTTGAAAACGGATAAATTGCCTATTTTCAGGGGACATCTTTTGACCGAAGAAGACCTCATCATCAGAAAACACATTTTGAACATTATGTGCCAATTTGAAACTTCTTGGGAAAACAAGGCCAATTATGTAGCCGAAATTCCAGAAATATTGGCCCAATTGGAAGAAATGAAAAAAGACAGATTGGTCATCATCAAAACCAATGGCATCCAAGTTACCGATGCCGGAAAACCGTTTATCCGCAATATCTGTATGGCTTTTGACTTGCGTTTGAAAAGAAAAACGCCAGAAACTCAGTTATTTTCAATGACGATTTAAGAGTCTTTTGTCTTTTTTAAAAACCTCCATCCACAGAACAACAATAAAATTTTTCATAGTGTTTTTTATACTAAAAACCCTTTCAGAGCTGAACTTTGAAAGGGTTTTGGTTTTTTACTACTAAATTTTTCAGTATTACGCCTCAAATGGTCTTAATGACAATTGGGAGTTGCCTGCACGAACAAGCTCATGTCGGAAGGAGAAACATAAGGAATTCCCAAGCCCAAGCCTCTTAAAATAAATAGGATTCCCATCGCTACGGCAACATAAGGAATGGCTTTTTGTATCTTGTTGCGAACGGGAATAGTCAGGAAGGATTGAAGATAAACCACGCTACTCATCATCGGGACAGTGCCCAAGCCAAACAACAGCATGTACAACACGCCAAAACTTTCGTTTTGCATGGCAATGGCTCCAAACAGGGCGACATAAACCATTCCGCAGGGCAGGAATCCGTTGAGCAAGCCAATGGTGAACAAAGATTGGTAACTTTGGTTCTTGAATTGTTTTCCCAAGGTCGATTTCACTTTGGAAATCAGGACAAAAACGGGTTTCGAAAAATTGTAACGGGCAAAAACTTTTTCCGGAATCAAGATGACCAAAATCATAGCGACACCAATAAAAATGGACAGTTTTTGCTGCATTCCAGCCAAGTACAAGCCTCGCCCCACTAGACCAAAAACCAAACCAATGGAGGCATAAGCCGTCATTCTTCCAACGTGATAGGTCAAGATTTGACTCACTTTTTTAACCTGGTTGTTCCTGTCCACAGGCAACATCATGGCGATTGGGCCACACATTCCGATGCAGTGAAAACTACTGATCAAACCGAAGACAAAAGCGGTGTAAAGCATTGTAATTTTAGATTGCAGATTTTAGATTGCAGATTTTAGATTGCAGATTTTAGATTGCAGATTTTAGATTGCAGATTTTAGATTGCAGATTTTAGACTAAAAATGATTTAATATCAAAATTTCATTTTCTCTCCAATTTCTTTGTTCTATCCTCTTTTATCTATTTTCTTTATTCTCTTTTATAATCTCTATTCAACATAAATAATTTCTTTGGTAAGATATTGTTTTCCTTCATATTGCCACTCCATGTTGATGTTCCATCGACCACCCAACAATCTTTTTTTGGGCACCTTCAAAGAAGAACCCGAAAGCGAAATAGGAACTTCAAAATCGAATTTTTTGTTGGAAGGCCTGTAAAAAGCCACCTTTCCCTTGATGTCTTTTGAGATAAATGTCTCGGGAAAAACAATTGTTATTCCTTCGGAATTATTCGTTATGACGGGCTTTTGAACTAAATCTTGGGCATTTTGTATTCTTTTCATTTCGTCGCCAAAATGAGAATCGTACTTGTAATATTCCTCGACCACCAATTCGTTGTCGTATTTGGAATCGGATTGTACATGAAAAACAAAATACAAAATAAAGCTTATAAATATTGCAAAGGCAATGACGATTGCGGTTCCCCAATTAATTTTCATGTCTTTTTTGTTAAATTATACCTATCCTTTTCTACTGCCCAAACCTCCTTTGATGGATTTGGGAGGATTAATCGAAACTCCTCGGACTCAAAAAATTGGTGTGGGTCGTTTCAATTTTTTTATTTCCGTCATAAACGTCAATCTCCAATTTTGTTTTGTCGGTATCCAATAGATACTGATTGATTTCGACAAACAAGGTACCACTCTTCATTCCTTGCTTTGGCACTTTTAAATCTTGCTCCCCAACCACTTTCAAATTACCTTTTATTCCAACCAATTTAAAGTGGATGTCATTGAAATCATTGTTGGTTTTATTGATAATCTTGAACGTGTAAATGTTGCTGATATTTTCGCCTTTATGTTGGAACAACTGCCCCGGCAAACGCAAAATGACAGCTTCGACTTCGGTGCGAAGAAACAACAATCCCACCAAGATTCCAATCAAAATAAACAGCACGGCCGAATACCCTTTCATTCTTGCCGTAAACTTGAACTTGGCTTTCTTCTCGATTTCGTCTTCCGAAGCATAGCGAATAAGCCCTTTAGGCAAGCCCACGCCTTCCATGATGGTATCGCACTCGTCGATGCAGGCGGTACAATTCACGCATTCGAGTTGCGTACCGTTGCGAATGTCGATTCCCGTTGGGCACACATTCACGCATTGTTTGCAGTCTATGCAATCTCCTTTTCCGGATGCCGCCCTATCCTCTTGTTTGTTGAATTTGGCGCGTCCGGCTTCTTTTTCGCCACGCACAAAATCATAAGCAACATTGATGGATTTATTGTCCAGCAACACTCCTTGCAATCTTCCGTAAGGACAGGCAATAATGCAAACCTGCTCCCTGAACCATACAAAAATAAAATAGAAAACCCCTGTGAAAATAAATAACGAAATCAAGGTGCTGACGTGGTTTTGAGGCCCCTCGACAATCATTTTGATCAAATCATCACTTCCGATCAGGTAAGCCAGAAAAATATTGGCAATAAAAAAGGAAATAATTAGAAAGACCGACCACTTCAAGGCTTTCTTTCTAATTTTTTCGGCATTCCATTCTTGTTTTTCCAGACGAATTTGGGCACCGCGATCCCCTTCTATCCAATATTCGATTCGGCGGAAAACCATTTCCAAGAATATGGTTTGCGGGCAAATCCATCCACAAAATATGCGGCCGAAGATGACCGTAAAAAGAATGACGAAAACAACCCCCACAATCATCGAAATCACGAACAGGTAAAAATCCTGTGGCCAAAATGGAAAACCAAAAATATTGAATCTTCGTTCCAAGACGTTGAACATCATGAACTGGTTGCCGTTAACCTTGATAAAAGGATTGGCAACCAGGATAATCAGCAAAAAATAACTGACCCACTTCCTGTAATCGTAAAACTTTCCGGAAGGTTTTTTGGGGAAAATAAATTTTCTGTTTCCTTCTTCGTCTATGGTTCCGATGGTGTCTCTAAACGCTTGGTCTGGTAATTTTGACATTTTTTGGATATTTATTTAATCAAAAATCTTTGCCAAAGTGAAAGCCTTTGACAAAGATTATGAACGTAAAAATTATTTACAAGTTGCTAAAAGCTATTTTTTCACAGCCGTGGTATCCGTTGTGGTTGCAGCGGCAGCCTCGGTTTTGGGAGCGTTTTCGTCCACCCAGATTTCGCCTTCGGGAGCTTTGGGGTCTTTAGGGTTGCTACCTTTCAACGACAGCACGTAACTGGCCACTTGCTGCATCTCTGTAGGCTTCAAGGTTCCTTTCCAAGAAATCATTCCCTTTCCGTCACGACCACCGTTTACCAAAGTGTGAAATACATTTTTGATTCCACCACCCAAAATCCATTGGTCATCGGTCAAGTTTGGACCAATTTGCCCTCCGGCATCAGCTCTGTGACAAGCCACACAATTAGTGGTAAAAATGGCTTTACCTGCTGCTAACCCTTCGGCATCGGTCAGTAAAGTAACCGTTTTTTCATCCATTAAATCTGGAGCCGTTTTTTTGTATTCGGCAATTTCTATTTGGGCTTGGGCAATTTCTTTTTTCAACTCCATTTCTTGGTTGTCGGCACCCATTATTTCAAAACGTACCAAATACACGACTGCAAAAATGATGCAAGCATAGAATAAATAAACCCACCAAGGCGGTAAATTGTTGTCCAACTCTTTGATGCCATCATAATCATGCTCCAACAGTAATTCGCCTTCTTTTTCAATTGGCACTGACTTGGTA
>JAGNPF010000333.1 GCA_017989775.1 Flavobacterium sp. | reverse complement strand
TCCAAACCGATTGTTATGGAATTGAAATCGATTTGGATGCCATTCCCAACATTCCCAGCAGTGCCATGACTTTGAGTGGCTTTTCCATTGAAGAATTGAGGCAATTCGTGACTTTTTTTGGAAAAAACAAAAAAGCCTGCTATCTCCATGTTTGCGAAGGCGCACCCGACTTGGGCGAAGAAAAAAACGGTCATTTGATTGGAAAACTCATTGGTTATTTGGTCACCGATTTCATGAAGGCAAACAATAGCTTGGAAAAAGTTTTTCCCGTTATTTAGACAATTGTTTTTGGGTTTCAAAACCTGCAACAAGCAGTCATAAGCGCTTTTTTACTGTCCAAAAATCGTGGGCTTATTTTCATCAAAAATATAAACCCTATCTTTGCGCAACCATTCCTGTACTTTTTTACAGGATATTTAACACTCCAACTATGTTATTCGAAGATTTATCACTTTCAAAAAGTATCCAAAAAGCCGTATTTGAAGAAGGCTATACCGAACCCACCCCCATTCAAGAACAATCCATTCCGCTGGTATTGTCGGGAAGAGATTTAATTGGATGTGCACAAACCGGAACCGGAAAAACCGCCGCATTTGCCATCCCCATCATCCACCAATTGCACCGAATCGTGGGCTCGTCAAAAAAACCCAAACAAATTCGTGCCTTGGTCGTGACCCCAACAAGAGAATTGGCGGTACAAATCGGCCAAAGTTTTGACACCTACGGCAAATACACCAACTTGGTACAACTAACCATTTTTGGAGGCGTTTCGCAAGTTCCCCAAGTGGATGCCCTAAAAAAAGGAGTTGACGTTCTCGTGGCCACTCCGGGACGATTGCTCGATTTGCACAAACAAGGATTCATTGATTTAGACCATTTGCACACTTTAGTCCTTGACGAAGCCGACCAAATGTTGGATATGGGATTCATCAACGACGTCAAAAAAATAGTGAAACTGACGCCAAAAAACAGGCAAACCTTGTTGTTTTCGGCCACAATGCCGATTGCCATCAGGGAACTCGCCGAAATGTTCCTGAAAGATCCCGCAAAAGTGGAAGTTTCTCCCGTGTCGTCAACGGCCGAAAGCGTGGAACAACGTGTTTATTTTGTCGAAAAAGGCGAAAAGAGAAACCTGTTGTACCATTTGATAAAAAACGAAAATCTTTCGGATGTATTGGTTTTTTCGAGAACCAAACACGGAGCCGACAACGTGGTGAAAGCCTTGCGCAAAAAAGACATTCCCGCCGAAGCCATCCACGGCGACAAATCACAAAATGCCAGACAACGTGTTTTGGACGCCTTCAAAAACAAGGAGGTCGGGGTTTTGGTGGCAACCGACATTGCGGCACGAGGCATAGACATTGACCAATTGCCCTACGTGATTAATTTTGATTTGCCCAACATACCGGAAACCTACGTTCACCGAATTGGTCGAACCGGTCGAGCGGGAAATGAAGGCATTGCCATTTCTTTTTGTGGCAAGGACGAACACCCCTATTGGAAAGACATCCAGAAACTGATAAAAGTGGACGTAAAAATCGTAAACGACCATCCTTATCCCTGGCACTCAGGCAGTCCGGAAACAGCTCCGGGAGAGTCGACAAAACCAAAAAACTCCAACAGAAGCGGTGGCGCCCACAAATCAAGAAAGTCAAGCGCTTCCAAGCAAAACAAGAAACGCTGGTATTGATCGTGTTTCATTTTCGGAACTTTATATCTCAGGCACCTTTTCACAAAACGGAAAGGTGTTTTTTTTTACACAAAATACTAAAAACCAAGTGTTTACACGCTAATTATTTGTTATTTTTCTTTTAAAAAAGACTGATTTTCACTATATTTATGTCATAATTGTAACAATCAAATTTTTTAAAATTATGAAAACTTTAGTTAAAAGAAATGGGCTATTTCCATCAATGGGAAGTAAATCCGTCAACAGTTTCTTTGATGATTTTATCACAAAAGATTTGTTTGACTGGACAGACAAGAACTTTGCCTCACTAGGCAGTAATTTACCTTCTGTAAATTTAAAAGAAACTGATACCAACATTGAAATTGAATTGGCCGCACCTGGAATGAAAAAAGAAGATTTCAAAGTTGAAATCGAAAATGACATGCTCATGATTTCTTCCGAAAAAGAAGAAGAAAAAGAGGAAGTCGGAAAAAAAGACAACTACATCAGAAAAGAATTCAATTACCAATCTTTTTGCAGGACTTTTAGTTTGCCTGAAACCGCCAATGAAAACAAAATTGAAGCCAACTACAAAGACGGCATCCTTCATGTTGTCATAGAAAAAAAAGAAGGCAACCCAAAAAGAGCCCAAAAAAACATTCCGATCCAATAAACAATGTTCGTTATGCTGGAGGAGAACTGGTTTCTTATCCATAACATCCAAAAAAAAAACGCTGGAATCAACCAGCGTTTCTTGTTTTGTTTATTTGGTCGGTAATTACCTTGAACAATTTCAAGGGTTCAAAAGGTTTTACCATGATGTCATTCATTCCGGCAGAAATGGCCTCCTCGATTATTTCGTCCTTGGCAAAAGCCGTCAAGGCAATGATGGGCGTTTTCACTCCATTTTGTCGAATCTTTCTGGTGGTTTCAAATCCATTTATCAACGGCATATTGATGTCCATCAGGACAACGTCGAAAACTTCCTTGTGCAAGATGTCTATGGCCTGGAATCCGTCATCCACAATCATGCAACTGCAATTGTTTTTTTGGATGATTCTTTTGGTGACGGTTTGATTGATTTTGTTGTCCTCCACCACCAATATCCTGAATATTTGGCTGGAACTCAAATCGACCTTGATGTTGTTGATAATTTCATTGGTTTTTGCGGGATCATGGTCGAATGCAATCGTGAATTTGAATTTCGTTCCCTCTTCCACCTTGCTCTCCAGTGCAATGTCGCTTTTGAAGAGGGTCAACAACCGCTTTACGATGGCTAATCCCAGTCCCGTTCCTTGG
>JAGNPF010000037.1 GCA_017989775.1 Flavobacterium sp. | reverse complement strand
CTTTGATGGAAAAAGAAGGTTTTACAGATCCATTCCAACTCCAGAATTATTTCTTTAAACGTGTCGAAAAAATCGTAGAAAAATACAATCGAAAAACTACGGGTTGGAACGAAATTATGGAAGGTGGTGAGCTAAGTCCCAATACAGAAATTTTTGCTTGGCAAGGCATCAGCTATGGAATAAAATCGGCACAAAAAGGGCATAAAACAATCATGATGCCAGGCCAATATCTATATTTTGATATGGCTCAATCAGAAAACGAGCGAGGTCACCGTTGGGCAGCCATTACGGATACAAAAAGAGCCTATTCGTTTGAACCCATTCCTGAAAATGATTTAACACCAGAACAACAAAAATTGATAAAAGGTGTACAAGGCGGCTTATGGAGCGAATATCTTGACCGTCCAACACGCTTTATAGAATACCAAAGTTACCCTAGAATTTGTGCTTTATCAGAAATTGGTTGGTCACAAAAAAAGACTAAAAATTGGGATGATTTCTACGGTAGATTGACCAATAGCCATTTGCAGCGTCTGGCTAATATGGGAATTGCTTTTAGGGATTTTCCACCAACGGCAACTTACAAAAATGGAATCATTACAGTGACACCGCCTTATGAAGGTGCCGTTGTTCGCTATGATGCGCAAGGAAACGAGCCTACAAGACAGTCTCCTTTATATACAAACCCAATTCCAACAAAGGAATACGAAAGATACCTGTTCCGTACTTTTTTCAATGAAAATTCCGCAAGTCCAGCGGTAAAAGTCGAAAAACCAGCGGTTACTAACTGGAACACTTCCAAAGTTGAAAGCATCAAAATTTCAGAGAATATTTCTGAAAATGTGGACAAGAACGGAATTTGGTACTTGAATTTTGAACCAACAACAGATAATTCTAACGCTGGAGTTATTAGAGAAATTTCGCTTTTCGAAAATGATAAATTGATACAAACGTATTCAGAAGAAAAAACGTTACGATCAAAACCTCGTATGCGATTTGTGATAGACAATTTCAACGAAAAAAACACCTATCGTTTGGATTTCACTGTCGAAAACAAAGAGGCAAAAGAATCCTCTGCCAAGGTGAATTTTAATTGTTCTCCTTATTTGGAACCAGAAGTAAAAGTCACTTCATCGATGGTGGAAAACCCTAAATTCCCTATTGCAAAATTAGAGGATTACAATATCGAAACCTACTTGCGAACTGGTGTTCCTTGTGCAAATGGCGATTGGATTTTATACACTTTCACCAATCCTGTAACTTCTTCCAAAATTGATGTGTTGACAGGAATTCCGCACCATCCGCGATTCATCGTGAATGATGGCTATGTTGAATATTCGTATAACGGAATTGACTTTGAAAAAGGCGATAGTTTTGATTATGGAAATGCTTCAATTTATCCAAAACAACCCGTAAAAGCGGTTAGAATAATGATTACAGGAACCAATAACGAGCCACTCGTAGCTGCCCAGGATTTGAGAATTAATCCATAATTTTGGAATAAGATGAAAAAATTAACGATTGGAATTGTACTTCTATTTTTGGTTCTAATAGGAATCAGTTGCAGCTCTGTGAAGAATTCGAAAGCTTCTTTTGATACAACGAAAAATGAAGTTTTCATCGATTCGATGATGAATAATGCGCTCGAAAAAGGTTTTTTCCCGGGAGCACAAATCATTGTGGGAAGTAGAGATGCCATTTTTATTTCCAAAAATTACGGCTATCACGATTACTCAAAAAAACAACCTGTAACAACCGATGATGTTTACGATTTGGCTTCTATGTCAAAAGTTTTAGGAGCTACCGTCGTTGCAATGCGTTTAGTTGGAGAACATAAAATAAAGTTGAACGACAAATTGGGCGAAGTCGTTCCGGTTTACAAAAACACGCCAATCGCGAGTTTGACTCTTTTTGAATTACTTAGACATACTACGGGATTAAAATCAGGAATTACTTTTTATCAAAGTCTGCTCTCCTCTTCCGATGGTTTGCCTTTTCTGAACAAAGAAAAATCGGATACTTATCCCGAATTATTTGACAATATGTATGTGAACAAAAATATGGTTTATGACACAAAATACCTCTCTTTTGAACCAAAAGAGAATTATGTCCAAGTATATAAAAATATGTGGTTGAATCCCGTGTTTTACAAATCGGTATATGAAAAAATAGCTTTGGCAAATGCCAATCCACGTGGTAAATATTTGTACAGCGACCTGAATTTGATTCTGGTACAACAAATGATGGAGACAAAAACGGGATCGACACTCGACAAGATGGCGAAAGAAATTTATAGTGAATTGGGAATTACAAAAATTGGATATAATCCTTTAAAATGGACTTCGAAAGATGCCATAATACCCACAGAAATTGACAATTTCTTCAGACGAGATACCATTCAAGGTTATGTTCACGATGAAGCAGCGGCGATTTTGGGAGGTGTTTCAGGAAATGCTGGTCTATTCGCAAATGCAAAATCCATCTCGGTAATTTGCCAAATGTTGCTTAATAATGGAAAGTATCAAGGAAAACAAATTCTAAAATCCAAGGTGATAAAACAGTTCATAAAATCGCCACTTGCCAAAGAAGGTATTTATCGTGGACTCGGTTTTGACAAACGTAAACCAGATGAGTTTTATCAACAAAATCATTTTGGTCATACCGGTTTTACAGGAACATTTTTCTTCATAAATCCCGATAACAATAGGTTTTTGATTGTCCTTACCAATCGCGTAAATCCCAGCCGAACCAATAGACTAATGTATAAAGATGATTTTTGTCCAAAAATTTGGAAAGAAATAAACAACTAAAAGCAGAAATTATAAACCATTTAAGTATTCATTCCATGAAAAAAATAACACTAATCTTTTTGTTAATAGCAACGGTTTCTTTAGCACAAAACATAAAAACTGGAGCAGAGAATTTCGAAAAATATTTGCCATTGTTGAAAGGCAAAAGCGTTGGAATTGTAACCAATCAGACGAGTATTGTTGACCAGAAAACACATTTGGTTGATTTTTTATTGTCCAAAAATGTAAAAATCAAAACCATTTTTGCTCCAGAACACGGCTTTCGCGGTACGGCTGATGCTGGCGAACATTTGAATGACGAAATTGATGCAAAAACAGGTTTGCAAATCGTTTCTCTTTACGGAAAAAACAGCAAACCAAAGCCAGAACAACTCCAGGGAATTGACATCGTAGTTTTTGACATTCAAGATGTTGGTTCCCGTTTTTATACTTTTATTTCGACGTTACATATTGTTATGGAAGCTTGCGCCGAAAATAATATTCCGATTATTGTATTGGATAGACCCAATCCGGTTGGAAGCATCGTTGACGGTCCTATTCTTGAAAAAGAATTTGCGAGTTTTGTTGGAATGGACGCTATTCCAATTTTGCACGGAATGACTTTTGGTGAATATGCTAAAATGTTAAATGGAGAAAAATGGTTGGAAAATGGTGTTCAATGCAAATTGACTGTCATAGAATGCAAAAATTACAAAAGAGAAATGCCATATCATTTGCCTGTAAAACCATCCCCAAACTTACCAAACGACCAATCTATAAATTTATATGCTAGTTTGTGTTTGTTCGAAGGAACGAATGTAAGCATGGGGCGCGGGACAGAAACACAATTCCAAATTTACGGTTCTCCCTACTTGCCAAAAAGTGATTTTGTATTCACGCCAAAACCTAATTTTGGTGCAAAAGAACCCACTTATAACGGCGTTTTATGTTACGGAGAAGATTTGACCCAATATCCAAAACTGGATAAAATCGAGTTGAAATGGCTTATAAAAGCCTACAACACTACTTCGGATAAATCTCGTTTCTTTAATAAATTTTTCACAAGATTGGCTGGAACCAAAAAATTGCAAGAACAAATTGAAGCCGGAGTTTCGGAAGAAGAAATAAGAAATAGTTGGAAAGAAGGTTTGGAAAACTTCAAAAAAATGAGAGCGAAATATTTAATTTACAAATAAAAGATTTCAAGTAAACTAGTAAACAAAAGTCTCTTTTATGAATCCAATCTGTGAAAATATCGCAATTCTATAGCATAAAAATAGTTTAAAAACATCCTTAAACTAACAAAATAATTTTAAACAAAGATAAAATGAAAAATCTTAAACCAGATACCGAAATAGACTCTTTATATTCAAATCTTGAAAAAATGAGTACACTTGAACTGCTTACAAATATCAATGCTGAGGATAATAAAGTTGCTAAAGTGGTTAAAAAACAAATTCCAACTATTGAAAAACTCGTTGATGCCATCGTTCCAAAAATAAAAAACGGAGGGCGATTGTTTTATATCGGAGCGGGAACTTCAGGAAGAATAGGTGTTCTAGACGCTTCCGAGTGTCCTCCTACTTTTGGTGTTTCTGATGGAATAGTTATCGGAATTATTGCTGGAGGAGACACCGCCATACGAAAAGCAGTTGAAAATGCAGAAGACGATTCGGAACAAGCTTGGAAAGACTTAAAAGCGTATAATATTAATGAAAATGATGTGGTTATAGGTTTGGCAGCTTCAGGAAATACTCCGTATGTTGTTGGAGGTTTGCAAAAAGCCAAAGAAAATAATTTAATAACTGGAGCCATTTATTGTAACAGTCAAGGGATTATGTCTGAAATTGCCGATTATTCAATCGAATTGGTTGTAGGTCCAGAATTTCTTACTGGTAGTTCTCGTATGAAAGCAGGGACTTCCCAAAAACTAGCCTTGAACATGATTTCGACTTCAGTGATGATAAAATTGGGTCGTGTCAAAGGAAACAAAATGGTTGACATGCAACTTTCAAATAAAAAATTAGTAAATCGAGGTGCCGAAATGATTGTAGAAGAGTTGAACATAGACCTAGAAAAAGCTACTGAGTTACTGAAAAAATACGGCAGCGTTCGACAAGTTTTGTCTGCCTACAAAAATGAAATTTAATAGACAAAAATGAAATTGAATATTCAAAAATTCAAGAAATCTTATTTAGTCAAAGGTGCAATTTTGTCGACATTATTGGTTTTTATGACAAATTGTACGAGCTTTAGAAGCCAAAAAACTAACATTGCTTTCGAAGAAAATAAAGAAGTTTATTCCCGAAAAAACAAGCTGGAAAGAACCGATTATTTCAAAGTTACTGATGCAGAAACTCGTTGGGTGGACAGTATTTATAACAATATGTCACTCGATGAAAAAATTGGTCAACTGTTTATGGTATCTGCCTATTCTAACAAAGGAAGTTTGCACAAAAATGAAGTTGAAAAGTTAATACAAGAAAACAAAATTGGAGGGCTAATTTTCTTTCAAGGAGGTCCAATGCGTCAAGCACAATTAACCAATTACTTTCAATCTAAAGCCAAAGTTCCTTTATTTATCGCCATCGATGCTGAATGGGGACTTAGCATGCGTCTTGATTCTACTTATCGTTATCCATGGAATATGACACTTGGAGCCATTCAGGATTTAAAATTGATAGAAAAAGTGGGACGTGTAATGGGCAAGGAAAATAAACGAATGGGAATTCAGTTCAACTTTGCTCCCGTAATTGACATTAATACAAATCCAAATAATCCAATTATAGGAAATCGGTCTTTTGGCGAATCCAAAATTAATGTTACCAATAAGGCTATCGCTTTGATGTCTGGCGAACAAAAAGAGGGCGTTTTTTGTACGGGAAAACATTTTCCAGGACACGGCGACACTTCAACCGATTCTCACAAATTATTGCCAACGCTAAATTTCTCGGAAAATAGAATTGATATGGTCGAAATGTATCCCTACAAAAAAATGTTCGATGAAGGTCTTGTATCCGTCATGGTGGCACATTTGAATATTCCGAGTATAGAAAACGTTCCAAACACTCCAACAACTGCTTCTTATAATTTGATAACCAATATTCTGAAAAACAAATTGGAGTTTGAAGGTTTGATTTTTACAGACGGTCTGAACATGAAAGGGGCTGCTAACTTCAAACCTTCTGGCGACTTGGAATTGGCTTGTTTCCTAGCGGGAAATGATATTTTGCTTTGTTCGGAAAATGTTCCGCTTTCGATTGAAAAAATTAGGAATGCGTACAATCAGAACCTATTTACAGAAGAACGATTGGCTTATTCCGTAAAAAAAATATTGCGGTATAAATTTAAATCTGGTTTGAATAACTTTAAACCTATAGACACTAAAAATCTTTTGCAAGACATAAATCCTGTAGAAAACGATGCCTTACAATACGAACTTTATGAAAATGCGGTAACAGTTTTGCAAAATAAAAACGAGATTTTGCCTATCAAAGACCTCAATCAAAAAATAGCTTACGTAAAACTTGGAGATGCCGACAAAAGTGAATTTGTTTCAACTTTAAAAAAATACACAGAAGTTACCGAGATTCCATTTAAAGACATCGATAGTTTGAACCGCGTTTTGAAAGCTTATAAAACCATCATTATCGGATTTCATAAATCGGACAAAGCTTGGGCAAAACACTATTTTACTAAACAGGAATTGGAAAATTTGAATAAAATATCAAAGAAAAACAAGGTAATTCTTGATGTTTTTGCAAAGCCATACACTCTTTTACCACTAAAAAAGATAAAAAACATTGAAGGAATAGTCCTTTCATATCAAAATTGCGATATTTCCCAAATTGTTTCAGCCGAATTGATTTTTGGAGCAATACAATCCAAAGGAAAATTGCCTGTTTCTATTGGTAAAAATTTCAATATTAATGTTGGATTAACCACTCAAAAGTTAAACCGATTAGGCTTTTCGACTCCCAAAAATGTGGATATGGATCCAATGATTTTATCAAAAATTGATTCCATTGCAAAAAAAGCAATTGATGGAAAAATGGCTCCTGGCATTCAGATTTTGGTGGCGCGAAAAGGAAAAGTTATACTTCAAAAATCTTATGGTTATCATACTTATGAGAAGAAAAAACCACTAACCAATACAGATTTATTCGATTTGGCTTCTATTTCAAAAATGGTAGGAACTCTACCAAATGTGATGCAAGAATTTGATAAAAAGAAAATAAATCTCGAAACCCGACTCGGAGATATTTATCCGCCACTTGCAAATTCTAATAAAAAAGACATAAAATTTGTTGATTTGCTCACTCATACTGCAGGGTTAGTGGCTTGGATTCCATTTTATCAAGCGACTCTTGACAAAGACAATAAACCTTCTCCTAAATATTATAGCAAGAAACCTCTTTCTAATTTCAATATAAAAGTAGCCGATAGTCTTTTTCTTAGAGACGATTATCGCGATACTATAATGGACAGAATTACAAAATCAAAAGTTTCTTCCAAGAAAGAATTTGTTTATAGTGATTTGACTTTTATAATATTAAAAGAATATCTTGAATATGTAAAAGGTAAAAAATTACCCGAAATTGCCAATGAAAATTTCTTTAGCAAACTAGGAATGAACAATACGTTATACAATCCTTTGCAAAAATTTGAGAAGAAAAACATAGTTCCAACAGAAATAGATTCTTATTTTAGACAGCAAGTAATTCAAGGTTACGTTCACGATATGGGTGCGGCTATGATGGGTGGAGTTGCTGGACACGCTGGCTTATTTTCTAACACTATGGATGTTGCAAAAATGATGCAAATGTATTTGCAAAAAGGGAGTTATGGAGGCGAAGTTTATTTTTCTGATCAAACTTTTGATACTTTCAACAATTGTTATTATTGCGATAAAGGAAACCGTAGAGGTCTAGGTTTTGACAAACCACAACTAGAACACGAAGCTTATCCCACTTGTGATTGTGTATCGAAACAAAGTTTTGGTCACACAGGGTTTACAGGAAATATTGCTTGGACAGATCCAGAAACTGAAATAGTTTATGTGTTTTTATCCAACAGAACCTATTCGGATGTTCCCACAGCTGGAGTAAATTTTTTAGCCAAAGAAAGAATCAGGGAAGGAATCCAGAAAGTTATTCAAGAAGCCATAATAAAGTAATTTCTAAAAAATAGTATATGAATGTAAATATTCAAAAATTGTTTGTAATTGCCCAAAAGAAAACGCGCAGCATCATTGGATTGATGTCAGGAACCTCCTTGGATGGACTTGATGTAGCCTTTTGCAAAATTTCAAATTCGGGAGAAAACACGGCTGTAGAATTGGTTGATTTTGAAACAATTTCCTATTCAACAGAATTCAAAGACCAAATTAGAAAGGTATTCACAAAAAAGAAAATTGTCTTTCAGGACCTTGTTTTGCTCAACGAAATCATAGGAACAGTTCATGGTGAAATGGTTTTAGAATGTTTGGAAAAATGGAATATTACTACCGACGAAGTCGATGTGATAGCATCTCACGGACAAACCGTTTTCCATGCTCCCAAAAACTTGCATCAACTGGAAGGCTATCCAAATGCAACCCTTCAAATTGGTGACGGTGATCATATTGCAGTAAAAACTGGAATCATCACTATTTCAGATTTTCGTCAAAAACACGTTGCTGCCGGTGGCGAAGGTGCTCCTTTAGCAGTTTATGGTGATTATTTTCTTTTTGGACAAAAGGATGAAAATAGAATCATGCTCAATATTGGAGGCATCTCGAACTTTACTTTTTTACCAGCCAACAGAAATCCAAGTCAAATTATCGTAACCGATACTGGTACTGGTAATACCTTGATTGACAATTTTGTAAAAATGTATTTTCTAGAAAAAGCTTTTGATAAGGATGCCGAAATTGCCAAAAAAGGAACTGTAAATCAAGGTCTTTTACTTTCACTAAAAGCCGATGATTTTTTTAAAAATAAATTTCCAAAATCAACAGGACAAGAACTTTTTAGTGTTGAATATGTTGAAAATGCTTTGAAGAAAAGCAATTGCAAAAACATTTCGATCGAAGATTTATTGGCTACATTAACACGTTTTACCGCTGAAACTATTGCAGATGCGGTCAAAATAAATATGATAAACATCAATCAGGATCTCAAAGAAATTACCATTTATGCATCAGGAGGCGGTGTCCATAACCCATTGTTGATGCAATGGCTGACAGAATTATTACCTTGCAAATTCAGAAATATAAACGATTTGGGATTTTCTGGCGATGCAAAAGAAGCTGTACTTTTTGCGATTTTGGCAAATGAAACTTTGGCGGGAGGTAACTCGCAATTTGATTTAAAAAATGGAATACCATCAGTTTCTATGGGCAAAATTTCA
>JAGNPF010000332.1 GCA_017989775.1 Flavobacterium sp. | reverse complement strand
CAAACCAATTTGGTCAAAAACGGTGGTTTCGAAACGGAATTAACCAACTGGAGAGGAGATGTGGCAACCATTTCGCCTTATGACCAAAAATCCGGCAAGAATAGTTGTTCCATCAATCAATTTGTGGGAGCCGAATGGAAAGGCATTGACCAAATTATTTCAATCCCAAAAAATACCGCGGCTGTCGAATTAAGTGGTTGGGTAAAAACCGAGGCAATCGAAAAAGGCAAAAACGAATGGAATACCGGAAAATTTGACATTGAATTTCTAAATTACGGCGAAAAAGGCATCGAAAATCAAAGTATTGCTTCGGTTTTAGGAACAACCCCTTGGACTTTTTACAAAAAAACAATTACGGTTCCTGCTGGTGCTTCGAAATTGCGCATAATGTTAGCCTTGGGACAAACCAACGGAAGCATCTTTTTTGACGACATCAAAGCAGTTGCTATTTCTCTGGAACAACTCAACAAAATACACGAAGAAGAAAGTGCCAAAACAACAGCAGCTTTAATTTCGGCTAATTCCGAATCAAAACCTGTCGTTTTATCCAACGGGTTTCGAAAACGAAATGGCTTCCTGGCGTGGAAACGCATCCATTTCAACATCGATTTTCAAAGAAGGAAAAGCGGCATTGGCATTAAATTCGACCACTTTCGATTGGACAGGAATTGACCAAATTGCAGATGTTCCGGAAAATGTTACTTCAATAACCCTTTCGGCTTGGTTAAAATCGGACAACATCAAACAGGGAAAAGATTTTTGGAACAACGGATTGTTCAACGTAGAATTTACAGGAAATGACACTAAAAAGACCAGTGACGACCAAAATATTGCTCTTGTAACCGCAACCACCGATTGGACATTTTACACCAAAACATTTCCGCTACCAGCTGGAACCAAAAAATACAGAATTATGCTGGCCTTAGGATTTGCTTCAGGCACATTGTATGCCGATGATATTGCGGTAAGTTTTAAATAATCAGAAATTATAGTTGTATTCTTTAATAAATTCATACTAATAGACTTTACTACATGAAATATTCAATCCTTCTATTTTTACTATTAGCCTTGGCAACAACCTCTTGTAAAGCCCAAAAACAGCAACCCCGAATCACGGTCAAAGGCACTCAATTTTTCAAAGGAGACAAACCGTATTCTTATATCGGAACCAATTATTGGTACGGAAGTTTGTTGGCTTCCAAGAAAGTGGGCGATAGAAAAAGACTATTGCGAGAACTGGATTTGATGCAAAAAAACGGCATTGATAACTTGCGTATTTTAGTTGGTGCCGATGGCGGAACATACGATTTTACCGTTCGTCCCGCTTTGCAATACGAGCAAGGAAAATACGACCAAGATTTGCTTGACGGTTTGGATTTCCTTATTGCCGAAATGGGCAAACGCAAGATGTACGCCGTTCTATTTTTGACCAACAACTGGGAATGGTCTGGCGGAATGTCGCAATACTTGGAATGGTCTGGAAAAGGAGCAATTCCAGTTCCTGCTATTCCACCAAATACTTGGCCGCAGTTTATGTCTTATACCGAAAAATTCTATAGTTGCGAATCGTGTATGGAAGCCCTGAATAATCACGTGAAGTTTATTATGACGCGAACAAATGCCTACACCAAAAGAAAATATACCGATGACAATACCATTATGGCTTGGCAAGTGGGCAACGAACCAAGGCTTTTTACGGTAGAAAACGAAGCGAAATTCACGATTTGGCTCAACAATATTGTCAATTTGATGGATAGTTTAGACAAAAACCATTTGATTTCCACCGGTTCCGAAGGGTTGAATAGTTCGAACGACAAGATAGAAATTTTCGAAAGAACGCATCAAAATCCGAACATCGATTATCTAACAATGCACATTTGGCCCAAAAACTGGAATTGGTTCAAAACCGACGATGCCGAAAAAACCTTGCCCACCACACTAGAAAATACCGGGAAATATATTGATGCCCACATAAAAGTGGCGCAAAATTTAAACCGACCGATTATCATTGAAGAATTTGGTCTGCCACGAGAAAACGAAAGTTTAGTTTCAAGTTCCTCAGTAGCCAACAGAGATGTTTTTTACAACTACATCTTCAATAGAGTTTTGGAAAGCCATAAAAATAATGGCGTTTTGCAAGCGGCTAATTTCTGGGGATTTGGTGGTGAAGGAAAAGCCGTGACCCCAGACGGAAAATGGAAACCCGGAGATCCATTGACCACCGATCCGCCACAAGAACCACAAGGCTTGAACTCTGTTTTTTCTTCGGATAAATCGACTTTGGATATTGTGAAAAAATATAATTTGGAATTAAAATAAAACACTATGGACTTAAAGTCTTCTAGGTTGTAGTACTTATTTATTAACCACAAATTGCACAAATTTTCACAAATTAATTTGTGAAAATTTGTGCAATTTGTGGTTAAAATATTTTTAACGGCTAAATCAAAATACATAGTTTAAAACTATATCTGAGACCAATAAAAAATCAGTGAGAATCAGTGGCAAAAAAACATCTAACATTAAAATTAGCTTCCTATGAAAAAAATAGTATCGATAGCGTTTTCCATTCTGTTTGTAAATCTTTCTTTTTCCCAAAAGAAACAAAATTTTCAATTGGTTTCCCCAAATGGAAAAATCGAAGTTACAATTGTTCTTTCAGACAAAATAACTTGGACAATCACGCACGAAAAAGAAACTATTTTGAGCGCTTCTCCAATGTCAATGACCATAAATGAAGGCGAAATAGTGGGCAATAATCCAAAGCTTTTAAATGCAAAAAAGGAAAACGTCAATAATTCATTCCAAACGCCACTTTACAAAAAGAAATCAGTCCAAGACAATTACAATCAATTGTTGTTGAATTTCAAAGGCGATTTCGGCATCGAATACCGCGCTTTTGATGAAGGAGTTGCCTATCGATTCATAACCAAAAAGAAAGGTGACATTACCGTAAAATCGGAAGAAGTGGTTTTGAAT
>JAGNPF010000331.1 GCA_017989775.1 Flavobacterium sp. | reverse complement strand
CTGTTATCTCCACCTGCTCTAAATAACAAAATAACTTCGTCATCTAGTGGCTTTGGTGCCGTTCCGTTAATAATTGAGTTTAATGAAGCCATATCTTTTAGTTTTAATTTTAGCAAATATATGTAAATTAATTTTAATAAAACAAATAAAATATAAAATAATTAACTTTTTACATATTAATATGGTCACAATACCCCTGCCAAGTGATGTCTTTGTACCTAGAATCGTAGAGTTTTAGGTCAGCAATAAATATCTCACGTGCTGCATAATTATAGACTGCAACGTCAAAAAAGTGGTTATTTTCACGCTTTTTCTTCCAAGCATAACCTACCTCAACATCATTTACAATCTTTGGAACCCTATGTTCTGCCTCATAATGCGAAAAATAATTGTTCAAATTGTACTTTCCTTCTGCTGGTTGTGGGAAATTCATATAACCATTAGGCTGAGAATCGTCCATTCCCTTTTTTAAAGCCATATTGTTGGCAATAATGTCTTTTATCAAGTTTACATCCAAAAGATACAATAAACCCTTATTTTCACGTGAATGCGTAATCATTGGGCTATTTTTATCCATTTTTCGGTAATTATCCTCACCAAGACCTTTTATTCCGAATACTCTTTTGTCCTTTATTGAGGAAATGAAGTTATTTGCAAGCTTGGTAAAATGCCCTGTATCTATTACGGTGATGTCAATATCGTAATAAACTCCTGATTCCCCTTGAAGTGGTGTGTAGATAATGTCTTTTAGAATATCCCAAACGCTGTTTTTAACTCCGTGAGCATAAGTAAATCGTTCTCGGTTGCTATCTCTATCAATATCCTTTTTTGTTTTGTTCTGAGTTCTTTTGAATGTACCAATACTACCGTGTTTAATCGAATAAGTTTGTCCGCAAGATGTATGCGCCATTATTTCCCAATCCAAACGAACGTCCTCTATCCTATTGTCGTAGTCCATAATACCCCCAAGGTCACAAGCCAAGCTAATCAAAGCTATTTTTCCAGTATCATCATTCTCACAAGTTTTGTCTGGAACAACACCTATTGGGTAATTTCGAACATTATTCATTAAGCTTGTTGCCCTGGGACTTGTACCACGGTCTTCCCACAACTCTCCAAGCTGCGTATTGGTAAATGTTTTCAAAAGTCCAATATCAACTGTTTCGTTTGGAGGACAAGCTTTCAAAAATTGATGCACCAAACTTACCCAAGAATCAAACCCTGGAGGATTACACAAAGCATTGAATGAATATGATCGGTATTGTGGCTTTTCGGGTTTTGCAGTTGGAATCCATTTACCAGTAAGATTCAATTCGTATTTCTGTTTGTAGTCAATACGTCCTTTGCAGTTTTGGCATTCGTAGTGGACCGAACTTTCAATCAATTCGTTGTTGTTGTTCAATTCCCATTTTATTCCACCAAAGGTGCCATCCTCTCTTTCAACTTTCCATTGTATCGGAATGTAGGTTTCGCAATGAGGACATTCCCAATTCCATTTACGCTTATCCCCAATTTCGTAAACCTCTTCGATATTTGAAATTCCCTTGGTAGTTGGAGACGAAATGTAAACTATTTTTTTTGTGTCACCGTAGGACTTAGCCCTTGCTTCAACCAAACTTCTTGTTGATCCTTCTTTTTTATCTGTCCTTGGAGCATCATCGAACTCATCAGCTAAAATAAACTTTGCTGAGTAGAAACGTAAATTACTCGCTTTATAAGTGGAACACGTCAAACTTCCTCCGGAGAACTCTTTCTTGAAATCGGTATCTCCAGAACGTTGATTGGCTTTCTTTACGGAATTTGGTCGGATGTAATCCTTCATTCCTGAGTTTTGCAAGATTGGATCAAGCCTATCCCTTACCGTATCTTTTACCAATTTCTCGGAACCCGAAAAGAAAAGTGTGTTTGCAGGACATTGTGAAATGATGTAAGGAATCATTGGCACCACAACTCCTGCGGTAAATCCTGACTGAGAACATTTCATTACTGCCGAAATTTCAACATCCGAACTCGGACTCAAATTATCAATAATCTCTCTTGAATAAGGAGAACGATCATAACTGAAAAATCCTGCGTACCTAGATTCAGCAGAAGTCAAAAATATGTTTTGCTCAACCCAAACAGAAGGCTCCAATCTTACTGGGTCAAAATCATAAATAGCATCCATTATAGAAGCTATGTTCTGTTTGTACAATTCGTATATCATAATTTAAGATTTGCGCTCCCCACGGGATCTTGTTTCGGAATATTCTTGTAGATAAATTTCGATTTCCTGATTTGCATTAATCTTAGCCGTTTCAACTATCTTTTTCAACATCACATTTTGAGCATTGGTAATCTTTACTAAATCGGCTCTTGTGCCACCCAATGTCTCCACGCTAATTGTGGCCAAGTTTTCCATCTCGATGCTGAATGTCTTGAAAATTTGCTGAAGGTTTATTTTGAGCAGGTTTGTGGTAATATCTAAAGGCAATGTATTACCTGCAATTTTTTCAAGTTGTATTTGTTTCAGCTCAGAAGTTCTCTCCACTAAAAGCACATCGGCTTCTTTTTTCCTCAACTCTAGTTTCTGAAAGGATAATCTTTGTTTTTTTTGAGCCTTTTCCTCTAGTGTTTCTTTTGGGAATTCTAACTCCTTTTGAGTCGGCTCCACCGTCGAAGCAACCCTGACTGAACCCTTGATTTTGCTAGGTTTCTCATTTTCTACTTTTTCAAGAATTTCAGTAGATTTTGGCTGTACTTTTTGCTCTACTTTTTCCTCTTGTAAATTATTTTCTGAAAAAGTTTGCTTTTTTGTTGCTTTATTAGTTTTTTTATTTACATTTGTACCATTAGGAATCGATTTATAGTAATTATCAAATACACTTAAATCTCCACCGTTAATTCCTACGATGTAATTGTAATTCAAAATATCAGTCACATCCATTAAACCACTTTCGTGTTTAACTAATTTCTTTCTGACTATTCGTTGCCTTATCG
>JAGNPF010000330.1 GCA_017989775.1 Flavobacterium sp. | reverse complement strand
ATTTAAAATAAGCTCGCGAAGTTTCGGCCATCCAAAAATAAATGGTGTCCTGATAACCCAATATGTCACAATTGACGAACACGTTTCGGTCTGCCTGAAGCGTGAGGGCCTGCGCCTGACCAACCGGTCCGGCTGTATTTCGAATGGTAATGTTCTCTGCCCGAAAATCATTGGCCATGATGGTCAAAGTTGCGGCAGTTCTCACCAAATCGGTGTTACTGGTCCAAAGTGCCACCTTGGCATCTGGACACATTCCGTCTCCACCATCTGAACAGTTGTAGGTATCATAGGAAATAATGGTTTCTTCCCTGCTCTCGCCAATCAAGGTGATTTTGGTTTTATTGGCAGGAACAATCAATTTCTCTTTGTCATACAAGCCTCTTTTCACGTAAATAATGGTTGGCGTGCCTGCGGGTGCCGCATCAAAGGCGGCTTGAATGGAGGTGAAATTTCCGGTTCCGTTGATGTCCACCACAATGTCTGGACTAAAGTTTTGGGCGGCAGATGGGTTAAACGAAATAAGCCCCATAAACAACAGGACTAAAAAATAGTTTTTTTTCATGAATTTGGTTAATTGGTAATTGGTTAGTTAATAGTTTTTTTTGAATTTGATTTATTGATTTATTTGTATTTTTTGCAATTCCCCAAAGACCAATCTGGCGACTTCTTTGGCACCTTCCGTCTGAAAATGGGTGTTGTCGTTTTGTCCGTTTGGGTAGGCTTCATAAAGGCCGGCGGGTAGATTCATAAAGTATTTTTTGGAAACATAATTTTGTCCCTTTTTTGTAAAAAAATCTCTTGAAAGTTTATTTAAATCGATCAATGCCACGTTCATTTCCTGGGCAACCTCTTTGGGCGCCTTGTCGTATTCGCCGTGAACGTCATTCAATACGCCATCCTTCCAAGGAAAATTTCTGGCAACGGGAGTCAGGATTATGGGCAAAGCTCCTTTTTCCCTGGCTTGGGACACAAACAGTCTTAAAAATTCTTTATACCCTTCGACATCCACATAACGTTCCGTTTTGTCTTTTGCACCATCATTGTGTCCGAATTGCATAATGACCAGGTCTCCTTTTTTTAGATTTTCATAAACAGCCCGCCAACGCCCTTCTTGAAAAAAGGTTCTGGTACTTCTGCCTCCTCGAGCCCTGTCATCCACGAAAACGCTGTCGGCCTTGATTATTTTTTTGACTTTGTGCAAACTGTCGGAACTCATGAATTGCTGGAAAACCTGTCCCCAACCCGTCACCGGATACCGCACTTTCATGTAATCTTTGCCCGGTTCGTAATTATTGGCGTAATCCGCCATGGTTGAATCTCCTATCAAGTAAACGGTAACCGATTTTTTGGGTGTAAAAGCAAACAACCCCAAACATACCACCATCAAAAGAGCCAATTTTTTAATACCTAATTTCATATATGTAAATCTTGATGTGTTTCTATTTTCTGCTGACTAAATTTTGCCGTTTCCAGATTTTGTCGACAACAATATAATATGCCTCCAAAAGTATTTCAATAAATCGTCAACAGCTTTCAAATTTTAGTCAATTGCTTCTGTTTTTTGGTCATTATGGAAATTTATTGGTCCTATTACTGATAAATCCTTTTTTTTGGGTTTATTTTACCAACAAATAGTCATTTAAAGCTTTCTGTGGTGAAGCATAATTTGCCCCATTTATTATATCTTTACAAACCAAAACAAAACAAAATTGTTAATGAAAAGACCTCTATTAATCCATTTTTTGTTGGCTCTATTATGGATTGTCCCCATAAATGAATTGACGGCACAAATAAAATGTAAAATAGATAATTACTCCACCGAGGACGGTCTTTCCCATGACGCAGTTGGATACATATTGAAAGACAAGGAAGGTTTCATGTGGTTTGCCACCTGGGACGGCATCAATAGATTTGACGGTAAAAACTTCATTACCTACAAAGCCACTTCGGGCGACAACAGCAGTCTGGGCAACAATCGCATCTCGCTTATCAAGGAAGATGCTTCAGGATATATTTGGCTTAGAGCCTATGACAACCAAATTTATCGTTTCGACAAAAGCACAGAATCGTTCCTTTCCATCGCCACTATTTTGGGCACTACCAAGATTGAGTTCGTCAACATCATTCCTGCCGACAACGGCAATGTCTGGTTGACAACTGTTGAAAAAGGCATTTTCCTGACACAAAAAAAACTGGACGGCCAACTTAAAATCAGTCATTTCAAACAAGGTTCAAAAAACCATTTTGCATTAACTTCAAACAAGCTGAATTTTGTCTTTGAAGACAAGTATCATTCTGTCTGGGTGGGTTCGGACAAGGGATTGGACCTCATATCCCAGTCTAAAAACCAGGGCTTTCAAAGCAGAAACATACTGAAAAACAGCACCATAAAATGTTTCTTCATACAAGAAAATCGTGCCTGGTTTGGAACCGAGGACGGCTTCCTGATTAGTTACGACAAAATCCAGAAAAAGTACCAAAAAACTGCTTTGGCAAAAAAAACCATCAACTCGATAATAAAGGCGAAGAATGAAAACGTGTTGTTCATTTCAACGTCTGCGGGAGAACTGGTCTCTTTTGATCCAAAAATGATGCAAACAACATCAACCCTTAAAATTTCCGATTCGCCTTTGCACAAAATTTACCAGGACAAACAAGGCTTGCTGTGGATTGAACCCGACAAAAAAGGGGTTTTCATGGTAAATCCAAAAGATAAAAAAATCATGCATTTTTCGCAACAAACAGATGCCACTTTATTGGAACCCAAGCATAGTTTTGGCTTTTCCCAAGACAGTTTTGGCAGGGTTTGGATAAAATTGAAAGGGGGTGGTTTTGGATATTACAACCCAAAAAGCAACACGCTGGATTACTTTTTCAACAAACCGGGAGACGAAAACCAAAAATTTTCGAATGTGGTTTCGAGCATGTATTTTGACCCTTCTGGAATTCTTTGGATCAGTACCAACAGCAGGGGCATCAACAAAATCAT
>JAGNPF010000329.1 GCA_017989775.1 Flavobacterium sp. | reverse complement strand
CCAGAATACCAACCACCAACGAAAGTCCTAATAAACTCATCAAGTTTAGGGTGTAGTCCATCAAATAAATTCCGATGAAAGTTGCGATCAACGAAGCCGGAATCGAAACCATCACGATTAGTGCATTACGAAAACTGTGCAAGAAAAACAACATTACAAATGCTACCAAGATGATGGCAATAAATAAATCGTGCATTACCGAATCGGCAGCTGTCAAGGTAAATTCGCTACTGTCATTGGCTACGGCTAATTTCAGGTTTGATTTGGCATAATCTTTCTCGACTTGGGCAATGGCTGTTTTTACTTTTGCACTTACCGCCACCGCATTGGCATCCGATTGTTTGATGACTTGGAGGATGATGGAACTTTTTTGATTTACTCTCGAAATTTTTTCTACATCTTTTTGTGCGTCCTGAACATCCGCAACGTCGCCCAAACGAATTTGAACACCGTTGTTGGAAGAAATAACCAAATCACGCATTTCCTCTACCGATTTGTATTTTCCAGACAGACGAATTTGTGTTTTGTTTTCCCTGGTTTTGATGTTTCCTGTAGGGAAATCAAGGTTTGAACCCAGAACGGCTTGTTGAACCTGGGGAACAGAAAGTCCGTATCCTTGCAGTTTTTTAGAATCTAAACTTACTTTGATTTCTCTTTCTTGTCCACCCACAAGGTTTACCTGTGCCACACCGGGAACACGAGACAATATGGGTTGGATTTTTTTGTCCAATAAATCGTAAAAGGCAATTTCGTCCATTTCTCCAGTGGCACCAATAGTCATAATTGGTAAGTCACTTAGTGAGAATTTGCTCAAGGATGGTGGGTCAACGTCTTCCGGAAGGTCTTTTAAAACCGCATTGATTTTTCGTTGCGCATCATTCAAGGCATAATCGGCATCGGCTTCTGTCGTTAGGGTAATCATTACCACCGAAAGACTTTCGTATGATTTGGACTCGATTTTCTTGATGTTTTCCATGGTGGAAATCGCATCTTCGAGTTTTTTGGTCACGGTATTTTCAACCTCACCTGGCGAAGCTCCCGGGTATACTGTGGAAACTGTAACTACATTAACTTCAAATTTTGGAATTAATTCGTAGCTCAGTTGTTTGTAACTGAATATACCACCCAATAGTAAAATTGTAAATAATACTATGATTATTGATGGTCGTTTTATGGATATATCGACTATTTTCATTTGTTCTCTTTAAGGAAATTATTTAACAATACTTACTTTGGTACTGTCGCTCAAATTGATTTGTCCGCTTGTCACGACTACATCGCCATCGTTCAAACCGTTTAGGATTTCTACTTTGTCACCAAAGATTCTTCCGGCCACGATTGTTTTTAAGGTAGCCACATTGTTGTTTACCACAAATACTTGGTTGCTGCTGACACTGCCTACGAAAGCTGATCTTGGTATTGTTGTAACTTCGGCTTGTTTTGCGGCGTTGCTTCCAAAAGTTGCCGTTCCGTACATTCCTGCTTTGATTTCATTGTTAGGATTGTTGGCTACTTCAATTTCAATAGGAAAATTCAAGGTTTCGTCTGCTTTTGAGGCTATAAAAGTAATTTTTCCCGAGAATGATTTGTCTGGAAATACACTTGCGCCAATAGTTACGGTGTTTCCTAGCTTCAAGCTCGCTACTTGGCTTTCATTTACAGTCACTTTTAACTTCAATTTAGAAACGTTCACAATGTCAAACAATGCAGTAGCTGGCATTCCAGCTAAAATAGAACCTGGTTCAATGTATTTTTTATTGATAAAACCGCTAATAGGTGCTTTTACTTTGGTGTCACCCACGTTGATGTTGGCTTGTTTCCAATTCGATTCGGCATTGGTTAAGGCTAATTTGGCTTGATCCAATTGTTGCTTGGTCACTCCGCCTGTTTTGAAGGCATTTTCATATCTGGCATAATCTGCTTTTGAATTGTCAAAGGCCGCTTTAGCCGCTTGCGCACTTACGTTGATGACATCTCCTCTGACGATTAATAAGGTTTGTCCAGCAGAAACATAGTCTCCTTCTTTTGCCAAAACGCTAATTACTTTTCCTGATTTTTCGGCCGAAAAAGTTAATTCCTGAATAGGTTCAAAATTTCCATTGGCCTTGAATGTTTCGTCTAATTTTCCAGTAGTTACCGTGGCAACTCTTACGGCAACCGAACTGTTTTTTTGGGCTACAATGGCTGTGTCTTCTGCGTTTTTCTTCTTGTTGTTGTATAAAGTATATGCTGCACCACCGATTAATGCTACGGCAATTATGATGTAAATTGGTTTTTTCATTTTGAAATATTTAGTTTAATAAGTTTTTTAATTCTCCTTTTGATTTAATTAATGCTATTTCTGCTAGTTTGTACTCTAATAAAGAGGTTGTGTAATTATTTTGTGCTGCAACCAATTCGTTTTCTGCTTCCAATAAATCGGTTAAAGAGGCCAATCCTTGTACGTAATTGTTGTTGGTATTGGTTAAAACTTCTTGTGCCAATTGCGCATTCTCTTTTTGGTTTTTAATAGATATAATGCTGTTCTCAATTTGAGTTTTTGCATTTTCATATTCTAATTCTAATGCCAATTTAGTTTCTGCTAAATCCACTTTTATAGATTCTAATTTGTTATTTGCTTGACGAACTTTGGCGCGTGTTCCAAATCCGGTAAAGATGGGTACGTGTAAATTCAGACCTACCGCAGCATAATCAGACCAATAAACTCCATCAGAAGGTTTTTTGAACCAAGGCATTTCTGGACCTTGACCAATGTAATTGTAACTTCCCGTCAAAGAAAGTGTTGGATAATAAGCTGCTTGAACCGATTTTTTCTGATATTCTAAAAGTTGCTCGTTCTTTTTCAGCAATAAATATTCAGTTCTTGTGGTGGTGTCAGGGGTTTGCGAAAGCGCATTTGCTGAAACTTCGAATTCGGTTTCTGGAATAGAAATTTCTGTTGTGATGGGCATTCCCATCAAAAATTTTAAAGAATTCTCTTGAAGCGCAATAGCATTTAAAGTTTGC
>JAGNPF010000036.1 GCA_017989775.1 Flavobacterium sp. | reverse complement strand
GCAACTTGTCATTGGGGCAAAATTTACTGGAACCTGCCAAAAAAGACAGCGTTTTGAAACCCATCCCGATGAATGTTATCATAGACAACATCGTGGCGGACAGAATGGAAGACAGTAAATTAAATCTGGAAAACAACCAAACCATTCGTCGCCAAAACATAGCTTTCAATTTAATCAATGCCGAAATCCAAAACGCCAACGCCATGCTGTAACAAGGTGTTGACTACAAAGGATTTACAAAAGAAATCGATTTGTTGCTGAAATGGAAAGTGTTTGCGGTAGAAGGCATCACGACCAACAAAAACAAAAGACAAACCACGAGAAACTTGATAACCACTTCGTTATTGTTGAGCGAATTGCACAACAGGACCGAAAACCAAATCAACAACATACAGGCCAACAACAAAGCATTGAGCGACATACAACATCGTCTGGACTCTTTGTCTTCGGACAAAATTATCTACATGACCCCCAAAGATTCCATCGCCAAAAACAACTATTTGCAACGATTGATTTTCTTGAGCAAAGACCTTTCGGAGACCAACAAAAGTCTAAAAAACGCCCTTGACAGCATACAAACCTTGGAGATTAAAGGAAATTTGTTCAAATACAGTCTCGATTCAGATATCGTAAAAGTGGATTTATTGCGAAAAATTGAAAACGACAGCATATTTTCCAGAAGAGTTTCCCTCTTCAATGCGGAAGACATCCAGGAAAAATCGTTTATGGACGTGCTGGATTATTCCTTGAACAAAGGATATTTGGTGTTTCGATTTTATGTCGTCAACCACATTCCCACCATAGAACTCCTCTTTCTGTGCATTTTTGGAATCAGCACTTTTCTTTACATTCTGAAAAGCAAATACAAAAAAGCCAATATTTATCTGGAATTCAAATATCCCATAGCCATTTTCAAACACCCTTTGGCAACGGCCACCCTGATAACCATAACCCTGTGTCAACTTTTTATTCCGCCTCCGCCCTTTATATTTGCCGCTTTCATGTGGGTAATCGCCGCCATTGCATTAACCATCATCATTTGTAAAACGAACACAAGACAAACTTTGCATGTATGGTTGGTTTATTTTGTTTTGATTCTCCTGATAATAGTCGACAATTTAATTTTGATTCAAACTGTGACCGAAACATGGGGTCTTATCGCTATTGCGGCAACCACCACCATTTATGGATTCTATCGAATATACAACAGCAACAAGGTGTTCAACACCCCTACCCTGTGGATAATCGGCCTAATGTTGGCCTTTGAAATCGGCGGTTTGTTTTACATGATTTATGGCAATTACAATTTTGGAAAAGTGCTTGTTTCAGCAGGAATCACGACCATATTTGTGGGATATTTATCCATCTACACCCACCAATTGAGCAGTGACATCATAAAATTTTCCAGTTTTCTGAAAGAATCCGATTCCGACAACAACATCAACAAACTAGTCAGGGAAGACCATCGAATTTCGAAAAGCATTTACATTTTATTTTTTGTCGTGTGGACCATCCTCATCAACAGAAATTCCTATTCTTTCCAAAATTATATCGACCCCGTCCTATTGGCTTTTTCCGAAGAAAAACAAATAGGGTCATTTACTTATTCCTATGAAGGCATAATTGTTTTCTTCCTTGTTCTGGTGGTATCAGTCTTGATTTCAAAAATCGTGTCCTTTTTGACCGACGAAAACAAAACAAGGGAAACGGAAGAAAAAAGTAACAGTCTGGGAAGTTGGATTTTGTTGGTCAGAATTGGGATAATCAGTTTGGGATTCATTTTCGCCTTTGTGTCCGCCGGAATTCCAATAGACCGACTGACCGTGATTATTGGAGCCTTGGGAGTTGGTATCGGTTTTGGTTTGCAAACCTTGGTCAACAACTTGGTCAGCGGATTGATTATTGCCTTCGAAAAACCGGTCAATTTGGACGACATCATCGAAATAGGCACAGAAACCGGAAAAATGAAATCCATCGGAATCCGAAGCAGCGTGGTGACCACTTGGGACGGCGCCGACATCATCATCCCCAATGGTGATTTACTAAGCAAAAACCTGACCAACTGGACAATGGGAAGCTCGAAAAGACGGTACGAAATCCCGGTAAGCGTGGCTTATGGAACCAATTTGAAATTTGCCAAATCCATTCTCCGCGAAGTAATGGAACAACATCCCCTGATTTTGAAAAACCCGGAACCCACGATATGGGCAACTCATTTCAATGACAGTTCCATCGATTTTGTCATTAAATATTGGGTTCCCCATTTCAATTATGGCAACGACGTGAAAAGTGATTTAATCATAGCCATCGACGAAGCATTCAAGGCCAACAACATTGTCATTCCATTTCCGCAAAGAGATATCCACGTTCAAACCCTTGCCACAAACACCAAAGAAATAAAGGAGTAACTATCGTTAAAAACTTGTTTGAGATTATGGAACAATCCATAAATCCCAATCAATAAATCCCTATTTTTGTTCCAATAAAAACCTAACAGAACTATCTTATGCTGATTATAGGAATTGCAGGAGGAACAGGCTCGGGAAAAACAACCGTGGTTCACCAGATAATGAACGAATTGCCACATACCGAAGTGGGAATTATTGCCCAGGATTCCTATTACAAGGAATCCACCAACGAAAGTTACGAGGAACGGGCCAAAACCAATTTTGACCATCCCAGAGCCATCGATTTCGATTTATTGGTCGCGCATCTCAAGGAACTCAAAGCAGGAAAAACCATCCACCAGCCCGTATATTCCTTTGCCACGCACAACAGGACCGACGACACCATCGTGACGCATCCCCGAAAAGTGATGATTGTCGAAGGAATCCTGATTCTTTCGAATCCTGAACTTCGCGACTTGTTCGACATCAAGATATTCGTTCACGCCGATTCGGACGAGCGATTGATTCGAAGATTGAAACGCGACATTGCCGAGCGTGGCCGTGACATGGAAGAAGTTTTGAACCGCTACCAAACCACCTTGAAACCGATGCACCAACAATTTATCGAGTCCACGAAAGCCTTTGCCGATATCATCATTCCCAACGACAAATACAACACCGTGGCCATCGACGTGGTTCGTGCCGTAATAAACCAACGAATTCTATAATTTTTTTTGTAATTTTATTACATACTTAAAACAGTACAAATAAGGTCAGCCTGAGCGCAGTCGAAGGAAGGAGCTATTTCCCGCTATCCGTTGCAAACGAAGTTGACTGAACTCGGCTGAAAATAAAAATTAAGTGAAGTAATCTTTCGTGCCGAACACCGGCACAAAAGGATTTCCACTACAAACGAAGTTCACTGAACTCCGATGAAAATAGAAAAAAGTGAAGTAATCGGGGCCTAAAAAAACAAAGTATTTCAAATGACAAACTCGTACAAAGACAAACCTTGGTTCAAATTTTTAAGCAACAAATACGTTTGGGTTTTGTTATTTTTCTCCACTTGGATGATTTTTTTGGACAACTATTCCTATTTCGACCATCGGGTGCTGGACAACCAGATTGATGAACTCGAAGACAACAAGGAATACTATCAAGAAGAAATCAAGAAAGACCAAGAAAACATCAAAAAACTCAAAAACCCCCAACAAATAGAAAAATACGCCCGAGAAAAATACTATATGAAAAAAGACAGCGAAGACATCTACATCATAGAATTTGAAGGCGACACCATAGAAAAAGACGTTAAAAAATAGGCTTCAACAACACCACAAAGACGCAAAGTCACAAAGAAAAGATTATTCCACTTGATTTAAAATTTGCACCTTAGTGTCCTTGCGGTTGAAATAATTCTGAACCAAACAAAATGAAAAAGCTATTCGACGATTTCGACCCCGTTTCTTCCAAACAATGGAAGCAAAAAATCCAGTTCGAACTCGATGGAGCTGATTACAACCAAACCTTGGTCTGGAATTCCCCCGAAGACATCCAGGTAAGACCTTTTTATCACGGGGACGAATTCAAGGGAATTGCAGCGGTACATACCAAAGCAAGCCAGTTCAAGATTTGCCAAAACATCTTTGTCCACGACCTTGCAAAATCCAATCTGCGAGCCTTGGACAGCATCGAGCGCGGTGCCGAAAGCATTCGCTTCACCATCCACAAGAAAACTGTCGATATTGCAAAACTGCTCGAAAACCTTCCGTTGGAAAAAGTGGCAATCTATTTCAACCTGACTTTCCTGTCCGTTGATTTTGTTAAAAAAATAGAAGCCTTTGCCCAAAAAACCAAGGCGAAAATCTTTTGCAACCTCGATCCCATCGGGCAATTGGCCAAAGACGGAAACTGGTTTGCAACCAAGGAAAAAACAAATTTCGAAACGCTGAATTTGCTTTCGACCGCAACAACAAACGTTTCCCTGATCAGCATCAATGGCGGCTTGTACCAAAATGCCGGGGCCAACATGGTGCAGCAAATTGCCTACAGTTTGGCACACGCCAACGAATATTTCAACCGAATCACGACCATCAACCAAACCATCGTTTTTGAAATATCGGTTGGTTCCAATTACTTTTTCGAAATTGCCAAACTGCGTGCCCTGCGACTGCTTTTCAATTTAATAGCCAAAGAATACAACCACAATCTCGATTGCCATTTGCTGGTTTCGCCCAGCAAACGGAACAAAACAATTTACGATTTCAACGTCAACATGCTGCGCACCACCACCGAATGCATGAGTGCCATTTTGGGTGGAGCCGATGCCGTTGCCAATTTGCCCTACGATGCTTTGTACCACAAGGACAACGAATTTGGCGACAGAATGGCCAGAAACCAACTGTTGATTCTAAAACACGAAAGCTGTTTCGACAAAGTCGACAATCCGGCCGACGGCAGTTATTACATCGAAACCCTGACCAACCAATTGGCCGAAAAAGCGTTGATTTTGTTCAAAGAAATAGAGGCCAACGGCGGTTTTCTCAAACAACTCAACGAAGGCGTCATCAAAAAGAAAATTCAGGAAAGTGCCAACAAGGAACAGGAATTATTCGATGCCGGAAAAGAAATATTGCTGGGAACCAACAAATATCCCAACAAAAAAGACCGGATGAAGGAGGAACTGGAATTATTTCCTTTCGTGAAAATAAAACCGAGAAAAACCTTGATTGTGCCCATAATCGAAAAGCGACTGGCCGAAAAACTGGAACAGGAAAGACTCAAGGAAGAAAATTAACCAAACGATGAAACGATGAAAAACATACTATATGTACTGGTGTTTTTGGCTTCACTTACGTCATTTTCACAGCAAAAATCAATAGAAATCACCAACGTCAAAACCGGCAAAACAAAGTATTTTGAAGAAAACCAACGCATCAAAATCAGGACTTTGGATGGCAAAAAACATGTCGGAAACCTAAAATTTTCGGACAGCCTAAGCTTCACC
Organism: Flavobacterium sp.; assembly: GCA_017989775.1. Classification (GTDB taxonomy): domain Bacteria; phylum Bacteroidota; class Bacteroidia; order Flavobacteriales; family Flavobacteriaceae; genus Flavobacterium. Next base: position 3,889 of record JAGNPF010000036.1, on the reverse strand, counting down.
GTCAACAACCAGTCCATAAAAATAGACAGCTTGCAAAGCATAAAAAAGCAGCCCAAAACGATGGCAACCATCAAAACAGTGGTGTTCATCACGGGGCTTGCCATTGTCGGGTCGTCCTTGGTTGCGGCTTCCGACGGAAATGATGCCGCATTCCTGCTGTTCACCATCGGTTCCGGAGTGACCATCGGTGCCGGCCTGCTGGAAGGAATCAACGCCAACAATTCCAACAACAGATGGAGGTTTAAAATTATTGAAAAGCAATAAAAAACGTTTACTTTTACATATAAAAAAAGAATTATGGAAGCAATCAGACAAACCGTAAAGGTCAAGAACCACAAAATAAACATCACGTTGCCAGATAATTTCAATGCTGACGAGGTCGATGTAATCATTATGCCGGCATCATCAGAATATGTCATACCTCAATGGCAAATTGACGAAGTAAGAGAACGCACAGAAAAATATTTAAAAAATCCAGAAAGTGCCACAGACATTGATGATTTTTTGAAAGAGATAGAAAATGAACTATAAAATTGTCATTGTTGACGAGGCTAAAATTGATTTTAAAGAATCGCTTTTTTGGTACAAAAAAATAAACCCGAAGTTGGCTAAACGATTTCATCTTTCATTTAAAGAAAGTCTGGCAATTATAAAAAAGAATCCCTTCCATTTTCAAATACGATACGATGATGTTCGAATAATAATGCTGACCACATTCCCTTATTTGATTCATTTTTCAATCAATGAAAATAGAATTGTCATCAAAGCCATTTATCATTCCTCAAGAGATAGTAAATTAAATATCTTGTAAAAAATCAATCTTTGAGAAAAAATCTCCACCATATAAAAATTGAAAAGTCGGAAGCTGGAAGTGAGAAGTTGGAAGAAAAACACTTTCTCACTGCCGAAGGCATTGAATTAAAATCTGCCTACTCGGAAAAAGACGTTGAAGACCTGGAGCATCTTGATTTTGGAGCCGGCTTTGCCCCTTATTTGCGTGGTCCCCACACCACCATGTACGTGCGCCGCCCCTGGACGATTCGCCAATATGCCGGTTTTTCCACGGCCGGGGAAAGCAACGCCTTTTACCGAAGAAATCTCGCTGCCGGACAAAAAGGACTTTCGATAGCCTTTGATTTGCCCACGCACAGGGGCTATGATTCGGATCACGAACGCGTAGCGGGCGATGTGGGAAAAGCGGGTGTCGCCATAGATTCCGTCGAGGACATGAAACTGTTGTTCGACCAGATTCCGTTGGCAGAAATGTCGGTTTCGATGACCATAAACGGGGCTGTTTTGCCCATAATGGCTTTTTACATCGTTGCCGCAGAAGAGCAGGGCGTAAAACCCGAACAGCTTTCCGGAACCATCCAAAACGACATTCTCAAAGAATTCATGGTGCGCAACACCTACATCTATCCACCGGCACAATCGATGAAAATCATTGCCGACATTTTTGAATTTACCAGCAAGAAAATGCCCAAATTCAATTCCATTTCCATTTCCGGCTACCACATGCAAGAAGCGGGGGCAACGGCCGACATCGAGTTGGCCTACACCTTGGCCGATGGGCTGGAATACATCCGGACGGGATTGGCAACAGGAATGAAAATAGACGATTTTGCTCCCCGACTTTCGTTTTTTTGGGGTATCGGGATGAACCATTTCATGGAGATTGCCAAACTGCGGGCAGGCCGACTCATTTGGGCAAAACTGATGAAACAATTCAATCCCAAAGACGAAAAATCCTTGGCCTTGAGAACCCACTGCCAAACATCGGGCTGGAGTTTGTCTATGCAAGACCCATTCAACAATGTGGCGCGAACCACCATAGAAGCGGCTGCGGCGGCTTTTGGAGGCACCCAATCCCTGCACACCAATGCGCTCGACGAAGCCATTGCCTTGCCCACCGATTTCTCGGCCAGGATTGCCAGAAACACCCAAATTTATTTACAGGAAGAAACCAAAATCACCAAAACGGTCGATCCATGGGCAGGCAGTTTTTACGTCGAAAGCCTGACCAATGAAATAGCACAAAAAGCATGGATACTCATCGAAGAGGTGGAAGAACTGGGGGGAATGACCAAGGCCATTGAATCCGGAATTCCAAAACTGCGCATTGAAGAAGCCGCCGCCAGAAAACAAGCCCGAATTGACGGCAACCAAGACATCATCGTTGGCGTCAACAAATACAGGCTAAAAAAAGAAGACCCCTTGCAGATCCTGGATGTGGACAACCAAATGGTGCGCCAACAACAACTGGAACAACTGGAACTGGTCAAGGCCAATCGAAACACCCAAAAAGTACAACTCTCACTCGAAAAATTAACCCTTTGTGCCCAAACCGGTGACGGCAACCTACTCGAACTGGCCATTGAATCTGCCAGGAACAGGGCCAGTCTCGGAGAAATCAGTGCTGCACTGGAAACCGTCTTCGGAAGATACAAGGCACAAATTAAATCCTTTAGCGGCGTGTACAGCAAAGAAATCAAAGAAGACGAAAGCTTCATAAAAGCCAAACAACTGGCCGATGAATTTGCCCAAAAAGAAGGCCGTCGCCCCAGAATCATGATTGCCAAAATGGGACAAGACGGCCATGATCGCGGCGCCAAAGTGGTGGCCACCGGTTATGCCGACCTGGGCTTTGACGTGGACATTGGGCCACTGTTCCAGACCCCGGCCGAAGCGGCCAAACAAGCCGTGGAAAACGACGTGCACATCCTTGGCGTATCCTCGCTTGCGGCGGGTCACAAAACCTTGGTGCCGCAAGTCATCGAAGAACTCAAGAAACACGGAAGAGAAGACATCATGGTCATCGTGGGAGGCGTGATTCCCCCACAAGATTACCAATTCTTGTTTGATGCGGGAGCAGTGGCCATCTTTGGGCCAGGCACCAAGATTAGCGAAGCGGCAACAAGCATTTTGGAGATATTGTTGAGTTAACTTGTAAACCTGACAGGTTTTGAAAACCTGTCAGGTTTACATAACAAAAAAAATAATATGCAAACAATACAACCTCTTGAACACGGAAAATATTATCACATATACAATCGGGGAATCAATAGCGACATCCTTTTTAAAGAAAATTGCAATTACGAACATTTCCTGAAATTATATGACATCCATATTGAACCAATAGCAGAAACCTATGCTTGGTGTTTAATGAAAAATCACTTTCATTTTTTGATTCGAATAAAGAATTTAGAAGAAATAAATGAAGAAAAGAAAATCCAGCCATCCCAATCATTTTCTAATTTATTCAATGCCTATACAAAAGCATTCAACAAAAAATACAATAGACACGGTGCCCTTTTTGAAAGACCCTTTAGAAGAAAACCAATTGAAGACGAAAAGTATTTTCAAAATGGCATAGCCTACATTCACAACAACCCTGTTCATCACAATATTTGTGAACATCCTTTAAATTATCCTTGGAGCTCCTATATCACTTGCCTTTCCGATAAGCCAACAAAATTAAAACGCAAAGAAGTAATTGCAATTTTTCATGATATTGAAAACTTCAAATACGTTCACGAACTAAAAAACAGTAATCTCCCAATGGAAACATTCTTGGGAATATAATTTAAACCTGACAGGTTTTGAAAACCTGTCAGGTTTAAATTCCGCACTAAAGCTCCAATCATTCAAAAAGTTTTGCAAACCAACCAATATTCAATATTTTTTATTAAATTTATTCTTTATAATTTTTCAATGAATAAAAACCCATCATAAACTTAAAACCTAGCATAATCATGAAAAACAAGATTTTAATAGCAGGATTATTGGTGCTCACCCTTACTTTGTCAATAGCCTGCAACCAAAAGAAAGAAGAGCCAACCGCAGCCGTTCCAGACATTGACAACGAACAAATCAAGATTGAAATCCAAGC
>JAGNPF010000328.1 GCA_017989775.1 Flavobacterium sp. | reverse complement strand
GTTTTCTTCGTATTCAGAGAAACCTCCTTCGAAATAAATCCAAAAAATAAGATTACAAAAAAAGAGGATATTCGCTTGAATATCCTCTCTTTGCATTTCTAACAATTCGATTATTATCGAATCAATTTTCTGTATTTCAAACGTTTTGGAGTCAAATCGCCACCCAAACGTTTCTTTTTGTTTTCTTCGTATTCCGAGAAACCACCTTCGAAATAATACACTTCAGAATCGCCTTCGAAAGCCAAGATGTGCGTACAAATTCTGTCCAAGAACCATCTGTCGTGCGAAATTACCACGGCGCAACCCGCAAAATTTTCCAAACCTTCTTCGAGTGCACGAAGTGTGTTCACATCCAAATCATTCGTTGGCTCATCTAATAAAAGTACGTTTCCTTCTTCTTTCAAGGTCATTGCCAAGTGCAAACGGTTACGTTCTCCACCGGAAAGCATTGATACTTTCTTGTTTTGCTCGCCTCCACCAAAATTAAATCTTGATAAATAAGCTCTTGAATTCACTTGTTTTCCACCCATCATAATTAATTCTTGCCCATCGGCAAAGTTTTCCCAAATGGATTTATTCGAATCAATATTCGAATGCGATTGATCGACGTAAGCGATTTTCACGGTGTCTCCAATCAAGAATTCTCCGGAATCCGGTTTTTCTTCGCCCATGATCATTTTGAAAATGGTGGATTTACCAGCACCATTCGGTCCGATAATCCCAACAATTCCCGCTTGTGGTAAGGTGAAATTCAAATTGTCATACAATAATTTATCTCCAAAAGCTTTGGCCACATTCTTGGCTTCGATAACATTGGTTCCCAAACGGGGTCCATTTGGAATGTAGATTTCCAAGTTTTCGTCCAATTGTTTTTGGTCTTCGTTCAATAATTTATCGTAGTTCTGCAAACGTGCTTTTTGTTTGGTTTGACGACCTTTGGCACCTTGACGAACCCAGTCCAACTCGCGTTCCAATGTTTTTCTGCGTTTGGAAGCCACTTTTTCTTCCTGTGCCATACGGTTTGATTTTTGGTCCAACCAAGAAGAATAATTTCCTTTCCACGGAATGCCTTCTCCCCTGTCCAATTCCAAAATCCAACCCGCCACATTATCCAAGAAATAACGGTCGTGCGTCACGGCAATTACCGTTCCAGCATATTGCGCCAAATGTTGCTCCAACCAAAGTACGGATTCAGCATCCAAGTGGTTGGTAGGCTCATCCAACAGTAAAACGTCAGGTTGTTGCAACAACAAACGACACAAAGCCACTCGACGACGTTCTCCACCCGAAAGGTGTTTGATGGGAGTATCAGCGTCTGGCGTGCGCAAGGCATCCATAGCGATTTCCAGTTTGGTGTCGATTTCCCAAGCACCAAGAGCATCAATTTTGTCTTGCAAAGCCGCTTGGCGATCCATCAACTTGTCCATTTTATCTGGATCGGAATAGTTTTCTTCAAGACCGAACAAATCATTAATTTGGTTGTATTCTTCCAAAACGGCCATAGTTTCGGCAGCACCTTCACGAACGATTTCGATTACGGTTTTGGAATCGTCCAAAATGGGCTCTTGCTCCAAATAACCCACGGTATAGCCCGGTTGGAAAACCACATCTCCTTGATAATTTTTATCGACTCCCGCAATAATCTTTAATAGGGAAGATTTACCAGAACCGTTTAGACCCAAAATACCAATCTTGGCTCCGTAAAAGAAGCTCAAATAGATATTTTTCAAGACAGGCTTGTCTGCCCCTTGATAGGTCTTGCTCAATTTTTGCATTGAGAAAATTACTTTCTTATCGTCTGACATTTGATTTTAGATTTATGATTTTAGAATTTAGATTTTATTAAAATATTATACACGTCCTTTCAAGGCATTAAAAACCCAGGCATTGGCCAAAAATCCTACGCCAACTGCTGCAAATCCCCATCCGGCAACATCATCATAGCGGAAAGCACCCAATCCGATGAGCAAAAATCCCATCACCACCATTAATAAAGTCGCCCATCCTAAAACGGTGTTTTTATTCATTCCCATAATCCTTGTTTTATTTTTTCGAACTGCAAATATCGTTTTTTTTCACCGCTAATTAAAAATTTTAAAAAGCATTTCTCTCAACAAATCCGATTGTGGCAAGGCATTCGCACCCACTCCTTTGCTTTTTACGTCCACGTCTCTCAAAGAAGCCACAATCTGGCTCACTTTGCGCATCGGGTAATTTTTCAAAGCAATGTCATAATCCTTCAAGAAAAACGGATTAACGCCCAATACTTTGGCTACATTGTTCGGATTTTTATCTTTCAAACCGTGGTATTTCAGCAATTGGACAAAAAAGCTAAAAACCAAACTCGTGGTCATAACTATAGGATTGTCTTTCGGATTTTGGGCAAAATTATCGGCGATGGTGTAAGCTCTCAATTGGTTTCGGTCGCCGATGGCTTTACGCAATTCGAATACATTAAAATCCTTGCTGAAACCGATGTTTTCCTCAATATGATGTGGTGTTATGGTGCTGCCTTTCGGCAAAATGATTTGCAATTTCTCCAATTCGTTGTTGATTTTACTCAAATCCGTGCCCAAAAACTCCACCAACATTGCATTGGCTTTGGGTTCAATGGAATATTTTTTTCCGGATAAAACGCGTTTAATCCAGTCGCCCACTTGATTCTCGTACAACTTTTTGCTTTCGTAAACGATGCCATTTTTGGCCAACAATTTGGTCACTTTTTTTCGCTTGTCCAAAGTTTTGTATTTGTAGCAAATAACCAAAACCGTGGTCGGCATTGGGTTTTCGGCATAACTTTCGATTTTGTCGATGGTTCGCGACAAATCTTGGGCTTCTTTCACGATTACCACTTGGCGTTCGGCCATCATCGGGTAGCGTTTGGCTGTCGAAACAATGTCTTCTATAGTAACGTCACGTCCGTACAAAACCGTCTGGTTGAAGCCTTTCTCGTCTTCCGACAACACATTTTCTTCAATATAATCGGATAATTTGTCAATGTAATAGGA
>JAGNPF010000035.1 GCA_017989775.1 Flavobacterium sp. | reverse complement strand
GTCTATGTCCATTCACGTGCATCACGGCTTGATGGATGGCTACCATCTGGGACAATTTGTGGATTGTTTTCAGGAATTAATGAATCAATAATTGGCATTCATTTTCGTTTTGACAAATTGAATTCAAAAAATTAAAAATTTTTAATAAAACAACCCCTATTTTAAACGAATTCAAAGAAGTGAAATCTTTTCTTGAAGCAATCATCCGCTTTGAATTATTTTTTTTAACTTTACTAAAAACTTACAATTATGCTGTCAAAAAATATTGAAATCGCTTTAAATAAACAAATTCGCATTGAGGCCGAGTCGTCTCAAATCTATTTGTCAATGGCCTGTTGGTCGGAAGTGAGTGGCTTGGAAGGAATTGCCAAATTTATGTATGCCCAATCCGACGAAGAACGCCTGCACATGCTCAAATTGATAAAATACGTGAACGAACGCGGAGGCCACGCCCAAATTACCGATTTGAAAGCACCCAAAACCACTTACGAAACCTTCAAAGGAATGTTTGAGGAACTGTACAAACACGAGATTTTTGTTTCGAATTCAATCAACGAATTAGTACACATCACTTTCGAAGAAAAAGATTATGCCACGCACAATTTCTTGCAATGGTATGTTGCCGAGCAAATTGAGGAAGAAGCCACTGCCAAAACCATTTTGGACAAAATCAACTTGATTGGCGACGACAAAGGAGGCTTGTATTTATTTGACCGAGACATTCAACAAATTGCGGTTGCCGCCAGTGCTGCCGCTCCAAAATAGTCGTTACCCTGACAACTAAAAAATGCCTTCAAGAAAATCAAATTCTTGAAGGCATTTTTTTTATCAAAAAACACACAAAGTTTATTTAGAATAGATAAAAATAATATATCTTTGTAATTGGTTTTTAATTCTTTACAAAGTGGGCAAGAAAGAAAAGGAAAAAGATAAAAAAAAGAAGAAAAAGAAAAAAGACAAACTTGAGAAAATCAAGAAGGCAGAGAACTGCAAGTCTACTTGTTGCGAAAAATACAAAAAAAGCGAGAAGAAACGTTGCGATCGTTGTCCTATGTTTGATTTATTCAAAGCGGTATCCTGATACAAAACAAAAATGCCCTCCGATTGAGAGGGCATTTTTTGGTTTAAATTAGTGCAAATTAATTTAGAATATCACAAAGCATTTAAAAGAGCAATAATATCGTCTCCATAATTGTCCGTCTTATTTTCGCCAAAACCTTTGACATTTTTAAAATCACGAAGGGTTTGTGGTTTTTGGACAGCAATGGAAGCCAATTCAGAATTATGACAAATCATATAATGGGGCAACATTAATTGCTGTGCCTTGTCACTTCTCCATTTTTTCAAAGCCGCATATATTTTCTTTTCGTCATCCGTCAATTCCCTTTCAACCATTGTGGTTTTCGTTTCCTTTTTCGGTTCAAAAAAAACAACAGCCGACCAAAAATCTACAGTAGAAGTCGTCACAAAATTAGTCGAAGTAAGTTTGATTTCAACCGAGTCCAGAAACTGGTTCATCCTGTTTTGGTCTTCCTGACAATGCTCTTTGCTGAGGCGAATATTAAAGACTTTGATGTTCATAGCTGCGACTTTTATAAATTATTTGCTGCCCAAAAGCAAAATTTCGTTTGCAACGACTTCGGTAATATATCGTTTTTCCCCATTCTTGTCGTCGTAACTTCTGTGGGTCAATTTTCCCTCAATGGCAATTTCTTTGCCTTTGCTCACGTATTTTTCAATGACTTCGGCCGTTTTTCCCCAAGCGACTACTTTGTGCCATTCGGTTTGTTCCACTTTGTCCCCGTTATCCCTGTAATACACTTCGTTGGTGGCCAATGTGATGTTGGCTACTTTTTTTCCTCCGTCAAGATTTTTGATTTCTGGCTCTTGTCCTACGTGACCGATTAACTGTACTTTGTTTTTCATTGCATTCATGGCGTGTAAATTTAAATTGTTGGTGTATAAATGTTTTTTGCTGAATTGTTCGTTCAAATCAACAGGGCAAAGATGCGACGGCTTTCCAAAATTATTCGGTTGCTAACTGCTTACTTTCGGTTGTAACTATTTGTAACCGTTTGTAAATGGAAATTATTTATTATATTTGGTTGATTTTAAAAGAATTAATCCAAATGAAAAACGGATAGAAGCCGTCAAAAACCTATCTGTCATTGCAACCATCATTTGGCGCATATCAAACAAGCCTTGTCGCACAAAGGCTAATTTTAAGAAAAGAATGTATTTTATTTTATGAAAAAATTAAAATTATACCATTAAGCTCAATAAGAAAAATTAAGACTTGCAATGAACCTAATGGTTAAAAAAAATGTTCACAAATCCCAGATGAACCTCAAAAAAAGGTTTATTAAGGACAAAAACTTAATTTTTCTTAATGCCTCTTATATGGTTTAAAGAAAAAAAATCTCGGTAAAAACAAAAAATTATGGACAAAACCTGCCTGGAATGTGGAGACAAAATTGTGGGTCGTGAGGACAAAAAGTTTTGCAGCGACGGTTGCCGCAACGCCTACAACAACAAAATAAACAAGGACAGCACCAATTTTATGCGCAACGTAAACAACAAACTGCGCAAAAACTACCGCATTCTCTCGGCATTGAACGTCGATGGAAAAGGCAAAACCACCAAATCAAAACTGATGAGCAAGGGATTCGATTTTGAGTTTTTTACCAATATTTTGCAAACCAAAACAGGAAACACCTACTATTTCGTTTACGACCAAGGCTATCGTGTTTTGGAAGAAGACTATTATATGCTTGTCAAAAAAGAGATTTAGATTCCCAATCTACTATTATGAAAAAAAGTTATTCTTCCGTTTTATCCGTATTATTTATCCTTGCATTCCTTGGATTTATTTTCTTCACGATGATGCCACAATGGACATCCGATGACGATGCTCCACTTGCCGAATTCTCGACCCAAAGAGCTTTGGAACAAGTCAAAAACATTTCGCAAAAACCGCATTTTGTAGGTTCGGAAAATCACGAAGTCGTGGCCAATTATTTAGAGAAAGAATTGCAAAATATGGGTTTGGAAACTTCCATTCAAGAAGGTTTTGCTTTTTCAGATTGGGGCACTTTGACCAAATGCAAAAATATTCTGGCTCGAATTAAAGGAACAAATAACGACAAAGCCTTGCTCCTGCTCACGCATTATGACAGCGCGCCACATTCCTATTCGAAAGGCGCCAGCGATGCGGGTTCAGGCGTGGCGACAATCCTCGAAAGTGTTCGTGCATTTATCTACAATAAAAAACAACCCAAAAACGACATCATTATTCTCTTTTCGGATGCCGAAGAATTGGGATTGAATGGCGCTGCACTTTTTGTAACCCAACACAACTGGGCAAAAGAAGTGGGTTTGGTCTTGAATTTTGAAGCCCGAGGAAGTTCCGGGCCAAGTTATATGTTGATGGAAACTAATGCCGGAAACGCAGGATTGGTCAACCAATTTGCTGCTGCGGGAGTCCAATATCCCGTTTCGAATTCCTTGATGTACAGCGTTTACAAAATGTTGCCCAACGACACCGATTTGACCGTTTTCAGGGAACAAGGCAATATTCAGGGTTACAATTTTGCCTTTATCGACGGACATTACAATTACCACACGGCGCAAGACGACAGCAAGCATTTAAGTAAAAACACCTTGGCACATCAAGGAAAATACCTGATGCCGTTGCTGGATTATTTTTCGAATGCCGATTTGAACAGCACCCAAGCCACCGAAGACGACGTCTATTTTTCGATTCCATTCGGGTTTATTAGTTATCCGTTTAGCTGGGTTTGGCCAATGGTGATTATCGCTTTTGTGTTCTTGTTGTTTTTGATATTCATCGGAATGGGCAAACGTCTTTTTTCGTTTCCAGAAATGGCAAAAGGATTTATTCCGTTTTTGGCTTCGTTGCTAGTTTCGGGATTAATCACCTTTTTAGGGTGGAAATTATTGCTGGTGCTCTATCCACAATACAACGATTTGCTCAACGGATTTACCTATAACGGACACGATTACATTGCAGCTTTCACTCTTTTGACTTTGGCGATTTGTTTTGCTTTTTACCAAATTTTCTCTTTCAAAAAAGTGACGATGAACCATTATGTGGCGCCACTATTCTTTTGGATTCTGGTCAATGCGTTACTGGCTTTCTTCCTGAAAGGCGCCGGATTTTTGATTATTCCCGCTTTTGCAGGATTGCTGATGTTGGCTTCCTTTGTGCTAACCCAAAGGTCAAAATGGGTTTTGAACCTCTTTTTGGGCATTCCCGCCTTGTTGGTCATAGCCCCGTTCATTCAAATGTTCCCGATTGGTTTGGGATTGAAAGTCTTGTTTGGAAGCGCCATTTTGACGGCCTTGACTTTTGGATTGTTGCTGCCTGTTTTTGGTTCATTTATGCGAAAAGGAATGTCATCCGTGATTTTGTTTGCACTTGCAATTGGCTTTTTCGCCAAAGCGCATTATTATTCGGGTTATGAATTGGGCAAAGCCAAATCCAATAGTTTGGTTTATATTTTGGATGCCGACAAAAACAAGGCCACTTGGGCTACTTACGACACCAATCTGGACGAATGGATCAAAACCTATTTAGGTCAAAACCCTAGAGATGCCGCAGCATTAAGCTCCATTTCGTTACCCAGCAAATACAATTCATTCTTTACTTTCACTGCCGATGCGCCAATGAAAGTCCTTTCGAGACCCGTTGTTGAATTCCTGAAAGACAGCGTTGTTGGCGGCAATCGCCATTTGAAAATCCGAATCACGCCCACCCGAAAAGTCAATCGTTATGATGTTCTTGCCAATGAAGCTTTAATTATTCAAAATTTCAAGGCCAATGGATTGACGCTGTTGGGACAAAAGGGTTCCAAATACGAACGAAAAGGCAAGAAACTATTGAGCTATTATGTGGTGGATCAACTGCCACTGGAAATAGAATTCAGCGTTGCGGCTTCCAGTGTTTTGGATTTGGATTTGCTGGAAAGCTCTTTCGATTTGATGAGTAATCCACAATTTCAGATGACCAAAAGAGCCGATTGGATGATGCCGACGCCTTTTGTGTTGAACGATGCCGTGATTGTTAAACAGAAAATAAAACCTTCAGCTAAAACGGTTAAACCAATTACTGTGAGTGTTGGAAATGGTATTGAAAAAGATAGTTTGGTGGTTGAAAAGGATAGTTTGGAAAAACCGTAATAAATATGTTATTACTGCTTTTTTGACTTTGATTATTGGATGGTAGTCAAGTTTCTCAAATAAAATACTGTTTTTTCATTACGGCTATCATTTCGATGCTATGAATGATGCGGAAAGATTTAAAAATGTTGCTTTTAAAAACTTGGACAAAATAAATCAACTAGAAATTAACATGTTGGGAATAGGATGGCCTCTGAAAGCTTTTATGTTTTATACTATTTATTTTCACTATTTAAAATTGATTTGCACGGATTTTGTCTATTTTAAGAATTCGTGTAATTGACAACGAATTGTAATTCATGGCGAAAACTTTTAAAAGTGAATGCCCTGTGCCCGAATATTTTGTGGTTCGTTAAGAGTTAAGGTGTTTTGTAAAAACTAATCCAAAAAACCAAAAAAGGCCGTCATTTCTGACGGCCTTCCATTTGCAATATAAACTATTCTATTCTTATTTCATTTTCAGCTTCAAAACGGTAACCGAATAAGGAAGCAAATTCATTGGAGCTTTGTCGCCTTTCAATTTGTATTCTTTTGTTGTCGGACTGATTTTTACTGGAGCGGCAAAAGAGTTTTCGTCAGTCAAATTTGGACTGGCAAGCGTGATAACGGTTCCTTTCGATTCCAATTTGCTTCCTTTCAAATCAATCGAAACTTCTTGTGGAGTTGCTGCGGTGTTGACCAATTTTACAATGATTTCTTTGGTATTAGCATCTTTCACGGCTGATGCATACAGGTTATTTTGTCCCGTTAGCGGTTTTCCGTCCTTGATAATGGCCAATAAATCGGTTCCTTTATTTAGTGCAAACAACTTTTGCACCTGATAATTCGCCGAACCATAAGCTTCCAAATTGTTGAACCAAATCATGTCCGGTGCCCATTGCCAAGCTTCTTCGTGTGCCATCAATGGAGCGTAGGAAGTCAGATGAACCACCTCTGCATTTCGTTCCAATCCGGTCATAAAAGCCGCTTCCGAAAAAGCAGATTCCCAGTTGTTTTTGGTAATTAAACTATTGTCAATTGTGCTGTGGGCGGCATATTCTCCAGCAAATACTTTAGGCCCTTTTCGGTCGTAGTTGTCGTAGCGCGCGGCATTGTCCCTGAACCATTGCGGACTTTTATAATAATGTTCGTCCACGAGTTCGGCGTTCAATTTTTTGAGTTCCTGCATTCCATACTCGAAATATTCTCCATCTGGCGAAGGGCCGCTTCCAGAAACGATGATGATGTTTGGATATTTTGCCTTGATTGCTTTTTCGAAAATTTTATACCTTTCGATATAATCGGGTCCCCATTGCTCGTTTCCAACACCAATGTATTTCAAATTGAATGGTTTTGGATGCCCCATATCCGAACGCAATTTCCCCCAAGGAGTCGCTTCGGAGCCGTTGGCAAATTCAATCAAGTCCAAAGCATCTTGAACATAAGGATCCAATTCGTCTATTGGAGCCAATTCACCCGTGTTGTATTGGCAAGCCATTCCGCAACTCAACACCGGCAAGGCTGCTGCGCCAATGTCTTCGGAAAGTTGGAAATACTCGAAAAATCCCAATCCAAAACTTTGGAAATAATCGGGTGTTGATTTTTTGGGAAACTCCATGTTCCAACGGTTAATCATCGTTTTTCTGTTCTCGATTTCGCCTACCGAATTTTTCCATTGGTAACGATCGGCCAATGTTCTTCCTTCGACAATACATCCTCCCGGAAAACGCAAAAACCCCGGTTTCATGTCATACAAAAGTTGCACGATATCTTTGCGCAAGCCGTTTTTCCTGTTCTTCCAAGTGTCTTCCGGAAAAAGCGAAATCATATCCAAATCAATCGTTCCTGTTCCTTCGAAAGTGATTTTCAATTTGGCTTTGGCCTCGGTCTGAGTCGCCGTGAATTGTGCGGAATAGGATTTCCAATCATTCGATGTGGGAACAATGCTGGTTTCGCCAAGCACTTTTTTGTCTTTGTCAATCAATTGGACAATTATTTTTTTGATGGCTCCATCATGGTTGGCCGCTTTCAAAGAAAGATTGTATTTGGCGTCTTTTTTGACTCCCATTCCCCTGAATCCTTCGTTGACGATGGCATATCCTTTGTCGTCATTGACCAAAACTCGGCAAAAATTGGGATTGGTTTTGTTTTCCAATACATAAATCGGGGTTGCATAACCCGATTGCTTGTTTTGGGAAAGTCTCTTGGTATTGGGTTGTTCCCATCCCATCAAGGGTTTTTCGAATTCGAAAGAACGGTTTTTCACCATTTCGGCATACAAACCACCATCGGCAGCAAAATTGATGTCTTCAAAAAACAGACCGAACATCGTGGGCTGGATTTTGGTAATGCTTTTGGCAACATCAACTTCCAAAGTGGACTTTTGGGCATTGGCATAAAAGCCGGTAAACAATAAACCACAAAGCGTGATTCTTGAAATAAGATTGTGTTTCATATTCTGTTCTTGATTATTATAATATGTGTTTTTTTGTGTCGTTTATAATCTGTTGAATGTAATACTGATTATCTAAAATTTCAATTACGTTATTTTGCAACACATTCTACTCCATTTGTCACGCTGGAAGCGTCTCAACAAACGAGCAACTTACTCTAGACGCTTCCAGCGTGACAAATAGCAAGAATAATGAACGGTCAACCATAAAAATTTAGACTCAAAAATACTGTTTAAAATAGAAATTTAAATGGACGATTACACCTCAAATATGGATAGCTATGGATTATCCAATACTATTACTTCCCTTTAATCTTCACAGGTTTCACTTTTTCAAACACATCGACAGGCAAGATGTTTCCGTCCTTGTCAAATCGCATTGGCGAAATACAAGTTTCGCGATTGAAACCGTTTCCATCGGGAATTTTGAAACGGTGGTAGGCAATGTACCATTCGTCTTTGCCGGGAACTTTAACCACCGAATGATGTCCGGCGCCTTTTACGATGCCTTTCCCTTTTAGAACCGGAAAACCTTCCGCTTTGGTAAAAGGTCCCATTGGCGAATCGGAAGTGGCATAAGCAACCGAATATCTTGGGTCACGAGTGTCATATTCAGACCACATCAGGTAATATTTTCCATTTCTTTTGAATACGAATGAACCTTCGTTGTAGCCTTTTGGCTTGATGGAAACAACTTTTGAGGCATCATACGAAATCATGTCGTCATTCAGTTTTACCATATTGCAATTGCCTTGACCAAAGTACAAATAAGCCGAACCATCATCATCCACAAAAACCATTGGATCAATCATTTGCCCTTTGAGCATTCCTTTTTTGGCCAACGGCACTCCTAAAGCATCTTTGAAAGGGCCTGTTGGTTTGTCTGAAACCGCCACACCAATATTTACGTCTGCCGAAAAATAGTAATAATATTTTCCATTTTTATAAGCAATCGCCGGCGCCCAAGCTCGCTCTTTTGCCCAGCTGATGTCTTTGGGTAAATCCAGGATTACTTTTTCGGATTTCCATTGTACCAAATCATTGGAAGACCAGCAGGTAAAACTGGTGGCTTTCCAACCTTCGGAACCATCAGTCGTTGGGTAGATATAGAATTTCTTGCCAAAAGCAGTAATATGAGGATCTGCGTAAACGTTTGGTAACACGGCTTTGGGTGCATTCAAAGTGTCTTTTTGGGAATACAAATTGGTAGAAAGCACGAGTGTGATTAGAATCAAAAAGGTGTTTTTCATATTATTTTAATTAAAATTTAGTATGTCAATAATTTTCAATTGCCTCCAGCTTTAGCTGGAGAAATAAAGAATCAATGTAGGATTGGCTTTAGCCAAAAAGTATGTAGTTTTGGCTAAAGCCCTAAAAATAAGGAAAATTTTATTCCTCCAGCTTTAGCTGGAGGCAATTAATATCCTGAAAAAAGCAATGCCGAAAACAAAATTTATTTGCTTGTCAATAAATTTTCCGGAACTCCGCCCCATTTTTCGTTCAATCGTTGGGCTTCTTCCACCGTTATTCCAATAACGCTTCCGTGACGGGGATAGACATTTTTGGTAAACGATTCTGGCGTTGGCGTGAACTGATACAAATCTTTGCTTCGCTGAAATTCGTACCGATGATTGGTATATAAATCATACATCAACACATACGAATCAG
>JAGNPF010000034.1 GCA_017989775.1 Flavobacterium sp. | reverse complement strand
CCGTTGGCGAAGCCTCGTCGTCATCCCATTCGTCGATTTTGTAATATTCCGGACGGTACAAAAACGAAACAATATCGGCATCTTGCTCTATCGCACCCGATTCACGAAGGTCGGAAAGCAATGGTCTTTTGCTCGATCCACGGGTTTCAACCGCACGCGACAACTGCGAAAGTGCAATTACGGGAACATTCAATTCCTTGGCCAAAGCCTTCAAGTTTCGGGAAATGGTCGAAATTTCCTGCTCCCTGTTTCCTCCTCCTTTACCACTTCCTCCGGCAGTCATCAATTGCAAATAATCGACAATGATGATTTTGATGCCATGTTGCGAAACCAAACGTCTGGATTTGGCACGCAAATCAAAAATGGAAAGTGATGGCGTGTCGTCAATGAACAAAGGCGCTTTTTCCAAATTTTTCACTTTGGTGCTCAACATCGTCCATTCGTGTGGTTCCAATTTTCCGGTACGCAATTTCTCCGAAGACAAGCCGGTTTCCGACGAAATCAAACGGGTAATCAACTGTACGGAGGCCATCTCCAGGGAAAACAAGGCCACTGGATGTCCAAAATCGATGGCGATATTTCTGGCCATCGAAAGAACGAATGCAGTTTTTCCCATCGCAGGTCTCGCCGCAATGATGATTAAATCGCTCGGTTGCCAGCCAGAAGTCAGTTTGTCCAAATTGGTAAAACCGGTTTCAACACCGCTCAAACCTTCTTGTTTACTGATTTCTTCAATTCGTTTTTTGGCTTGCAACACCAAACTTTGCGCTGTTTCGGAACTTCGTTTAATGTTTCCTTGGGTAACTTCGTATAATTTCGATTCGGCTTTGTCCAACAAATCGAAAACATCGGTGGTTTCGTCATAAGAATCTTCGATAATTTCCGTGGAAATCCGAATCAAACTACGTTGAATAAATTTTTGGAGAATGATTCTGGAATGGAATTCAATATGCGCCGAAGACGAAATTTTTTGCGTGAGTTGAATCAAGTAAAAATCACCTCCTGCAAGTTCTAATTTTCCGTTTTTTTTGAGCTGTGCCGAAACGGTTAATAAGTCGATAGGCTGCGTGTCGGTAAAGAGCTTAACTATGGCTTCAAAAATATGTTTGTGGGAATCTTTGTAAAAGGCATCGGCCTGCAAAATGTCGATTACGTCGTCAACACCTTTTTTGTCAATCATCATCGCGCCCAGCACAGCTTCTTCCAAATCTACAACCTGGGGCGGCAACTTCCCTTTTTCAAGGTTGATAATGGTTGTTTTATCTATTCTGATTGGGTTTATATTCTTGACATTTTCCATAGAGCGAAAGTAACTAAAATTAAAAAAACTTTACTATTGACTTATTAGAAATAATTGTTAATAAGCAATCTTTTTTTGTTGATAACCATAAAAAAATCCGAAACGGCGAGGCTTCGGATTAATTAGTGTTTTGTAAGTTTTTTTACTCTTTAAACTCACCCATATTACAGTATTTCTCCATTCTTTGGGCAACTAATTCTTCTGTTGATAAGTCTTTCAATTCATTGAATCCTTTCATGATGTATTGCTCCACGGTTTTGAAAGCCGCTTCCCTGTCGTAATGCGCTCCACCCAGTGGTTCTGGAATAATATCGTCAACCAATTTTTGTTTTTTCATGTCGGCTGAAGTCAATTTTAGGGCTTCGGCAGCTTGTTCTTTGTAATCCCAGCTTTTCCATAGAATGGATGAACAAGATTCTGGAGAAATTACGGAATACCAAGTGTTTTCCATCATGTAAACTCGATCTCCAACACCAATTCCCAATGCACCACCTGAAGCTCCTTCTCCAACGATAACAACTATGATGGGCACTTTCAAGCTGACCATTTCGATAATGTTTCTGGCAATGGCTTCTCCCTGTCCGCGTTCTTCGGCTTCAATTCCAGGAAATGCACCCGGTGTGTCCACCAATGACAAAACCGGAATTCCGAATTTCTCGGCCATTTTCATCAATCTCAAGGCTTTTCTGTAACCTTCTGGATTGGGCATTCCAAAATTTCTGTATTGACGTGTTTTGGTGTTGAAACCTTTTTGTTGACCAATAATCATGAACGATTGTCCGTCAATTTTTCCCAAACCACCAATCATTGCTTTGTCGTCCTTGAATCCCCTGTCGCCATGAAGCTCCAGAAAAGTGTCGCCACAAAGTGCTCTCACGTGATCCAGGGTATAAGGTCTATTCGGATGTCTTGACAATTGTACTCTTTGCCAAGCGGTAAGATTTTTATAAATATGCCTTTTGGTTTCTTCCAGTTTCTTGCTGATTTGCTTGCAGGTGTTTGTCACGTCAACATCTGATTCCTGGCCAATAACCACACATTTGTCCAATTGTTCTTCAAGTTCTTTTATTGGAAGCTCAAAATCTAAATATTCCATAGGGTGAGTGCTTTTTTTGTTCTGATTCGAGCTGCAAATATAAAATTTAAAATTATCAAAATGATTAATTCGGCATCTAAATGCAAATAAATTGACAAAATCAGGCTCTTAAAATCATTATTCTTTATCCTCTAAATAGTGTTTCACGACACCGTTGAGGATAACTGTCAGGACAATCAGCAGGGCGCCAACATAAAACTCGAAGCTCATTTTTTCCTTATCTCCAAGAATAAAATAGGCCAAAATAATCCCGTAAACCGGCTCCAAACTGGTGGTCAGCATAATGGTGTAGGGCGACAATTTTCGCATCACTTTTACCGAAGCAGTAAAAGCATAGGCCGTGCAAACCGAGGACAAAATCAGGAGTAAAATCCAGTCATTGGCGGTCAGTATAAAAAAATTGGCGTCAAATTTATTTTCGAACAAAAAGTAAATGGAAATAAAAACGACTCCTGCCAGAAATTCATAAAAAGTAATGACGGAAGAATCGTGTTTTTCGGTTAGTTTTCCGTTCATAAGGGTAAACAAAACACCCACAATCACCGAAACCAAGGCATACATCATTCCGGCAAAATAATTCATTTCGACCTGCAAGATGATGCCCAATCCCGCAATAATCACCAAGCCAAAGAATACTTCATACCAAAGCACTTTTCGCCCATAAAACAAAGGTTCGAGCAGTGACGCAAAGAAAGCTCCCAACGAAAAAACGGCCAAAGTGATGGAAACATTAGAAATATGAATGGCCTTGAAAAAAAAGATCCAGTGTATGGCTATCAAAAAGCCCACAAAAATCAACTTGACGAATTCCTTTGGTGGAACGACAAATGATTTCTTTTTATGGAGAATAAAAAACACCAAAAAAACGGAAGCAATAAGCATTCGATACCAAACCAAGGCATCGGCATTGATGGTGATCAAAGCACCCAAAACCGCCGTAAATCCCCAAATAAACACAATTAAATGAAGATTCAAATAACTTCCCAACTTATCTTTTTGCATTGCGCAGTAAATAAATTGCTAAAATTCCGAACACCATATTAGGGAACCAAACTGCCAAAAATGGCGGGAAACTGGACTTTTCGGCCAAGGTGCCAAATATCTTGTCGAAAAACACGAAAGCAAAAGCCAAAGCAATTCCTATGGCCAAACTCAATCCCATTCCTCCTCTTCGCTTCATGGCCGAAACCGCCACGGCAATAATGGTCAAGATGAAGGCCGAAACCGGGATACTGTATTTTTTGTACAAAACCACCAGATAAACGTTGACATTGGAAGAACCTCTCGTTTTTTCTTTTTCGATAAATCGGTTGAGTTCGCCCAAGGTCAACGTTTCGGCGATATACACCACGGGAGTTAAATCCTCTAAATCGAAACTAAATTTGGCGTCTTTTTTTTCGGCTTTCTCGATTTTGTCCCCCAGCTCGCCAACGGTTCTTTTGACGTAATCATACATCGTGTAATTCTTGGTTTTCGGATTCCATTGTATCCTGCTGGCCGAAATTTTATACTCCAATTTATCTTTTTTGAACCTTTCGTAACTAAAACTGTAAGCTGTTTTGGTATCGGTGTTAAAACTGTTGACATAGATAAATTCGTTGTTGCTAATTTGGCGGTACACATCGGTATTATCGCCTCGCATCGCTTGTTTTCCGTCACTTCTCAAATAAGTGTACCTGAAATTATTGAATCCTTCACTGGCCTTTGGCACAATAAAAAATCCCATCAACAACACAACCACGGAAATGATGGAAGCCCCAATCAAAAACGGTCTCAAAAACCGCGTAAACGATATTCCGGAACTCAATATGGCAATGATTTCGGTATTGTTGGCCAATTTAGATGTAAACCAAATCACCGACAAAAACAAAAATATCGGGAACAACAGATTCATGAAATAGATGGTAAAATGATAATAGTAAATCAAAATTTCCGTAATTGGAATTTGGTTTGCTATCATTTTATTGATCTTTTCCGAAACATCGATGATGATTCCAATAGGTACAAACAAAGCCAACATCACCGCAAAAGTGGCCAAGTATTTTTTCAGGATGTATTTGTCTATTATTGTAAGCATGTTAAGTCATTTGTTAGGATAGATACAAAACTCATTTAAGAATCAAAGCATCATGGGTGACCCTTTCGTAAAAGGTTTGGATGTAGGCCTTCAGAAACTGGGCCATTTTATCGGCTTTTTGCTTCTCGCCCATTAATAGATTCTTTTTTAAGTAAATGTCTTTTTTCCAATTGTACAAACCTATTGGCTGGTTATTGGCGAAAGCCAGATAATAATCATCTTGAATATAGTGATAAATGCCTTGTAGATAATAGACCACAAAATTGTTTTTGGATTTGTAGCTTTTACCAAAACTGACCATGTCGGTTTTGATGTTTAAGTAATCCAAAATACTGGGCATAATATCTATTTGTTGAAAATTATTTTCATTGACACCAACAAATTCAGGATTCGAGGGGTCAAAGAACAGAATAGGAATGCTGAATTTCCCAATGTTAGTTTTGTCAATGTTATGATCGCCACCGGAGGAAGTGTGATCCGCCGAAATTACAAAAAGAGTGTTTTTGTACCAAGCTTGCTTACTGGCAGTATTGAAAAATTGACGCAAGGAAAAATCAGAATACCCAATGCTTTCATGTATTTCTGTCGTTCCTTTAGAGAATTTTCCCTTGTATTTTTCAGGAACTCTATAAGGATTATGCGACGAAATAGTAAATATTGAACTAAAAAAAGGCTCTTTAAAAGTCGTTAGTTTATTGCAAAAAAACTGCATAAATTCTTCGTCATAAATCCCCCATTTTCCGTCAAAGGCCTCTTTTCCATCGTATTGGTCTTTTCCATAATAGTGATCAAAGCCTGCCACCTGAGCATATTGGTCAAAATTTTGGCTTCCGTTAAAAGAGCCGTGAAAAAAGGAAGTGCCGTAGCCTTCTTTTTTTAAAATTTTGGGAAGTCCATTTATTTTGTTCAATGAAAAACTCGATGATATAAAGGAGTTGTTCATTAAACTGGGGATGCTCGATAATATGGAAGGAACGGCATCTATGGAGACTTTTCCATTGGCAAAACCATGTTTAAAATAATATGATTTTGTTATCAAGGAGTCTAAAAAAGGAGTATAACCCCTGCCTACATTTTCGTCGCCAAAACTTTCCAAAATGATTACAACTACATTTTTTTTGGTTACCGCTTGGCCTGAATTTAAGTTTATTGTTGGATTGTATATCGAAAGCAATTCTTTTTCTTCAAAATAATGAACTTTTTCAATTTCTTCGTTTTTAGATATTGTCTTTATTATGCAAAATGGCGTATTCAGTATCAATGCGGAGTTTCCGAGTTCGCCATATACTACTGCGTCTACAATTTTAATCGGTTTTTTTTGAAATCCACCACGCGCGATGAGCAAAGCAACTGCAATTGAAAGAATCAAAAAAGAAAACTGTGTTACAAAATCCTTTTTTGTTAGTTTTTCAACAGGGTTTTTGCTGTTGAAATTGGGAAGTAATTTCCAAAACAGCAAAGCTACAACAAGAAACAACAGGCCGACATACCAAAACTCCTTTAAAAAAGAAGGAATCAATCCAATAGCTTCTCGTTCCATTCCCTTGGCAGTAATCATGCTAAAAGTGCTTCGTCTGCCGGTGAATTTGTAATAAATGATATCTATAAAATTGGTGGCAATAAATAAAAGATTTACCGCATAAAAGGATATTTTAAGATATTTTTGATAAAGGGTTTTATACTTAAAATTACCGGGAATAAAATGTGCAATTACAAATATACTATTCAAAAAAGCAATAGCCGACAAATCAAATAGAAGTCCTCCTTTTATCGTTTTTAGATTTAAAACATGAAAGGAAAAGCTGTTCATAGCATAAAACAAGATTCTTGACACCTGATAAATTAAAACGACCAACAGTATTCGTTTGAGCAGTATAAATATGTTGCTTTTGTAATTATTCATTTATAAAATCGTATTTTATTTGTTTTTTATCTGAAAAACCTCCTTTTGGCTTTTAGAATTTGACATCCTGAAAAGTAACACTTAGGTTTGTTTTACAAAAAAACCGTCCTTTACTTTTGTTTTTTTTAATCTATCTCCTTTGAATTTCGTGATTGCCTAAAATGATTTATGGCAAACTTACTTTATTTACGAAATACATTTTATGGTTTACAACTTCCTGAACTTTCAAACTAATTTAAAGTCTCTGGCTCATATTGCGAACCATCATTTCTTTCCAAGTTCTGAAATCTCCGGCCAAGATATGTTTTCGGGCTTCGCGAACCAACCACATATAAAATCCAAGATTGTGAATCGTGGCGATTTGTTTTCCAAGGTATTCATTGGCGGCAAACAAGTGGCGCAAATAGGCTTTGGTATATTCCGTGTCCACAAAAGTGTGTCCCATTTCGTCCACTGGCGAAAAATCGTCTTCCCACTTCTTGTTTTTGATGTTGATGGTTCCATTGGCCGTAAACAACATTCCGTTACGGGCGTTTCTTGTCGGCATCACGCAATCGAACATGTCAATTCCCAAGGCAATATTTTCGAGAATATTGATTGGAGTTCCCACACCCATCAAATAACGCGGTTTGTCTTCCGGAAGAATTTCGCAAACCACTTCGGTCATCGCATACATTTCTTCGGCCGGTTCTCCTACCGAAAGTCCTCCGATGGCATTTCCTTGTTGACCTGAATTGGCAATATATTCGGCCGATTGACGGCGTAAATCTTTATAGGTACTTCCTTGTACAATGGGGAAGAAAGTTTGGTCGTAACCGTATTTTGTCGGCACTTTTTCCAAATGGTTGATGCATCTGTCCAACCAACGGTGGGTCATGTGCATCGAACGTTGCGCATAGCGGTAATCGCAAGGATATGGCGTGCATTCGTCAAAAGCCATAATGATGTCGGCACCAATGGTACGCTGGATTTCCATCACGTTTTCGGGTGTAAAAACGTGGTACGAACCATCGATGTGGGATTTGAATTTCACTCCTTCTTCCTTGATTTTTCTGTTGGATGAAAGCGAATACACTTGATAGCCTCCCGAATCGGTCAAAATATTTCTGTCCCAATTCATAAATTTATGTAAACCACCGGCTTTTTCCAAGATTTCGGTTTGCGGACGCAGGTATAAATGGTAAGTATTTCCCAAGATAATATCCGGATTGATTTCTTCCTTCAATTCGCGTTGGTGCACTCCTTTTACGGATGCAACGGTGCCAACAGGCATAAAAATAGGGGTTTCAATCACGCCGTGATCAGTAGTGATACTTCCTGCTCGGGCTTTGGTATGTGGATCTTTTTGTAATAAATCAAACTTCATAAGGACATTTTTCAGTGCGCAAAGATAATTTATTTAAGATTTAGGAATTGGAATTTAGGATTTTATTTAACATTACTGTTTTGAGTTAATAAATATCTTTTTGATTCTATAAAAAAGATTGTTATTAGTAAGGGAATTCATTATGTTTGTAAACAGAGATAATTTATTGCTCTTATCAGACAAAGACCACTTAGCTTGGACTGATAATCATATTTTTATCACAACAATAATTTATAAGTTGGCTCTCTTTAAATCAAAACTCTCATAATATGATAAACGACTATGAAAATTTATTAAGAGATATTATTATAAATCAATTAGGTTTAGATTCATTAGTCTATAAAGTCACGCCAGAAAGAATCAAAATTTGGAATGAGAAAAAAGATATTGAATCTAAAAGAAAAATAGGTCTATTTGAAGAACGAATTATTTTTTATTCTGATTTCTATGATCTTAAAACAATAATTACAAAAAACTGGGAATTATTTCTACCAATATTTCTTAATAAAAAACGTTTTGAAATATTCTTTGAGGAAGTAGAAAAATACAGAAATTCCATAGCTCATGGAAGACCTTTACTCAAAAGTCAATTATTGTTATTAGAAGGAATTTTATTAGACCAAAAAAACCTAAAAACAATATATCATAATAAAGATGAAATGAAAGAAGATTATTTTATTAGAATAAACAGAATCACTGATAACATAGGAAATATTTGGTCAACCTCAATCAATGTAAATGATAAATTACTTCGAGTTGGTGATAATTATGAATTGCTGGTTGAAGCAGTTGATCCAAAAGATAGAGAAATAGAATATGAAATAAAATTTCTGTCTGGAAACTTTAATATAACTCAAAAAGAAAATCGATTTAATTTCGAAATCTCAGAAGAACTAATTGGTAATGGAAAAATGATGCTGATTATAGCAAAAACTCCAAGTTCAAGTTATAAAAACGAAACACTTTTTCAAATTATTCAAACGATTTTACCAAAATAAACTAATACCAACAGTCAATACAACAAATTTGGTCAATTGCTTAATGGAAAGTTGGTTTTATATTTGGGATGATTTGGCAAATACGAAAATAGAGCTTAATTTAATCCAAAACTACTAATAGCAAGAGAAGATTATAAATTCTTCTTCAAAATCTCCCCAATCTTCAACGCACATTTCTCGCCGTCAATCGCTGCAGAGATAATTCCTCCGGCATAACCGGCACCTTCTCCACAAGGATACAAGCCTTTTATTTGAAGATGCTCCAAGGTTTCGGCATCTCTTGGAATGCGCACTGGCGAGGAAGTCCTCGATTCTGGCGCGTGAAGAACGGCTTCGTTGGTCAAGAACCCGCGCATCGATTTGCCGAATTCCACGAAACCTTCCCGCATTATTTGGGTGAGAAATCCGGGGAAAACTTCGCCCATTTCCACCGAAGTCGTGCCGGGAACATAGGAAGTTTTCGGAATATTGGTCGAGACTTTCTCTTGGGTAAAATCGACCATTTTTTGGGCTGGAACTTTCTGCGTCTCTCCAGCCAAATGCCAGGCTTTTTGTTCGATGC
>JAGNPF010000327.1 GCA_017989775.1 Flavobacterium sp. | reverse complement strand
CTTGAGCGGAAATCCTTTTTTTTCAATGGCAAAAGCGTTGGCGAAAAAAGATTGGGAGCGGAAGGCGGAATTTGGCGCTCTAAAAATATTATTTATCAATCATTTTCAGGTAAGTTTCCATGTCTTTATCACCTCTTCCGCTTAAACAAATTACCACCACATCATCTTTTTGAAAGGTTTTCTTTTTTAAAACTTGCAAAGCGTGAGAACTTTCTAATGCCGGAATGATGCCTTCTAATTTAGTCAATTCAAAAGCAGATTCTAGCGCTTCATCATCATTAATGCTGAAAAATTCTGCACGATTATTTTTAAACAAATTCGCGTGAAAAGGCCCAATTCCTGGGTAATCTAATCCCGCAGAAATAGAGTGCGGTTCTATCACTTGTCCATCATTGGTTTGCATCACAATGCTTTTACTACCGTGTAAAACGCCTGTTGTTCCCAAGAAAGTTGTAGCGGCAGATTTCCCTGAATTTACACCAAAACCACCAGCTTCAGCGGCAATAATTTTCACACTTGGTTCATCTACAAAATGGTAGAAAGTTCCTGCAGCATTACTTCCGCCACCAACACAAGCGATGACGTAATCAGGGTTTTCTCTTCCGATTTTTTCTTTTAATTGCCATTTAATTTCCTTAGAAATCACACTTTGAAATCTCGCCACCAAATCAGGAAAAGGATGCGGACCAACTACACTTCCGATGATGTAATGCGTAGTAGTAGCGTTGTTAATCCAGTCTCTTAACGCTTCATTTACAGCATCTTTTAGGGTTTTAGAACCCGAAGTTGCAGGAATTACGGTTGCGCCGAGCATTTTCATTCTGGCAACATTAGGAGCTTGTCTTGCAATATCGACTTCGCCCATGTAAACGATGCATTCTAAATTCATTAAAGCGCAAGCTGTAGCAGTTGCAACGCCGTGTTGTCCAGCTCCAGTTTCTGCAATAATTCTCTTTTTTCCTAGTTTTTTCGCAAGTAACACTTGTCCGAGTGCGTTATTGATTTTGTGTGCGCCTGTATGGTTTAAATCTTCACGTTTTAGATAAACGTTAGTGCCATATTTTTCGCTTAAATTTTTCGCAAAATAAAGTGGAGTAGCTCTGCCAACATAATCTTTCAATAAATCGTTGAGCTCTTTTTTAAACTCTTCAGATTCTATAATTTCTATATAATTTTGTTGAAGTTCTTCCACGTTTGGATAGAGCATTTCTGGAACAAATGCACCACCAAATTCTCCGTAATATCCATTTTCGTCGGGGTTTTTATATGTTGTCATTTCAGTAATGATTTAAATATTTTTATTTTTTCTAGGTTTTTAATTCCGGGTTCTGTCTCAAATTTTGAGTTGATGTCTATCGCCAATGGTTGATGGTTGATGGTTGATAGTTGATGGATGTTTTCTAATGAAATTCCACCACTCAAAAAATAAGGTATTGGAATTTCTATTTCGTTGAGAATTTGCCAATCAAAGGTTTTTCCTGTTCCGCCAAAAGCTTTGCTGTCTGTGTCGAACAATAGATTTGAGATTTGAGATTTGAGATTTGACATTTTTTTAATTTCGTTTTCAAAATTCTTTTTATCATCACCAATTCTAATTACCTTAATGATTTTAGTGTTTTCATTTAGCATTTGCCTTAACCTTTTTATAAATTCTTCATCTTCATCACCATGTAATTGGATGAAATTCAAATTGGATTTCTCTGAAATTTCCACAATTTTTTCAACCGTTTCATTCACAAAAACACCTACTTTTCCTTGATGATTGATTGCTGAAATCTCTTCTAAACTCAAATGATTTAATACAAATCTTGGTGATCTATCGTAGAAAATAAAGCCTAAAAAATTGGTATTCAAAGAAATTAATTCTTGAATTTGAGTAAGTTGTGTTAAACCGCAAACTTTTAATTTCAAATTTTCTGTTGGCTTCATTTTAAATAAGTTTAGAAAATTCTTCAAACGTTTTTCCGGGATTATCAGTTTTCATGAAATATTCTCCCATCAAGAAAGCATCAAATCCTTTTTCTTTCAAAAATTTAAAATCCTCTACATTGTAAATTCCACTTTCTGCAACAGATAAAGTTCCTTTTGGAAGTAAGTTTTTCAGGTTGACAGAATGTTGTAAATCTACCTTGAAATCTTTCAAATTTCGGTTGTTGATGCCGACCAAATCAATTTCAGAATTGAAATGTTCTAATTCTTCTTCGGTGTGAATTTCCAGTAAAACTTCTAAATTCAATTCGTGAGCTAAAGCTGTAAATTCCTGAATTTGACTAGGCGAAAGACACGCTGCAATCAATAAAACAACATCTGCACCGATAGATTTTGCTTCATAAAATTGATATTCATCTACCATAAAATCTTTCCTTAAAATCGGAATATTCACAGAATTTCTCACGCTCAAAATATCTTCAAAACTGCCTCCAAAAAAGTCTTTATCCGTCAAAATAGAAATTCCACTTGCACCAAATTCTTGGTATTTTGTTACCACTTCTAAAGGTGCAACTTTATCATTGATAATTCCTTTTGAAGGCGATTGTCTCTTGAATTCAGCAATAATTCCATTTCTATTTTTTACCGATTCTTTCAAAGAAAAAGTTTCTCTTCCAAAATATTCAGAATTTTTCAGTTCTTCAACAGAAATTTTACTTTTTGAGGAAGCAATTTCTTCTTTTTTTCTGGCGATTATTTTATCTAATATATTCATTTTGTTGATGGTTGATGGTTGTCAGCTGATGGATTAATTTTAATTGAAATACTATCAACAATCAACTAACAACTGTAAACTATTTAACGCTTTTCCGTTTTCTAAACTGTCTTTTGCAGCAGCTAAACTCGTTTCGTAATTTTCGTATTTTCCAGTATTTTGAAGTGCTTTTGCGGCATTAGCAAGAACTACGGAGTTTTGTTCGTATGTTCCTTTTCCTTCTAAAATATTTCTGAAAATTTTGGCAGCTTCTTCTTTGGTATTTCCTCCAAAAATGGTTTCTGCTTCAATATTTTTAAATCCTAATTCTTCA